>SXVE01000100.1 GCA_005790265.1 Acidobacteriota bacterium
AGAATTTTACGAAGATGCAAAGAATTAAAGGATTTCGCCAATTAATTGTCTCTTTTATCTTTCTTGATTCCTATTGGTTCTCGGTTTGCCGTTTCCAACTGCGTAATACCTACATTATTTAGTATCTAAGTTTTTATTCGCTTTTTTATTGGACGGTGAATCTCGATGTTTTTTTATCAACCGAACAGTGTTTTTAAGCCTTCGTCGAGCGAAATTTCCGGTTTCCAGTCTAGTTCCTGCGTGATTAAACTTAAATCCGTTATGTAATTTAACGGAATAGGCGCGGGCGCGGGATTTTCTTCATCAATCACCGCCTGCAAACCGGAAACCGTTTCCATTTTACCGATCAAATCGCGCAGCGACGCGGCGTTTTGCTGACCGCCGCCGAGATTATAAAGTCCGTGACGAATGACCGATTCGGTAAATGCCTGACACGCGCGCGCGAAATCTTCGACGTGCAGAAAATCACGAACCGGCGCGCCGTTTGCGGGCAATTGCAGCCGCTCGCCGAAATTGAGCGCGTCGGCGTAATGCGTGACAAAATTCGGCGTGTTTCCTTCGCTGCGCCGGGCGTAAACTGTGGAAAGGCGAAAGATGCACGACCGGAATTGATTTTGCGCGGCGTAAAATTCGATGTATCTTTCAGCGATCAGCTTCGACCATTCGAGAGCGGTTTGTCCGCCGTAAACGGTCGGGCAAGATTCGGAAACGAGCGGGAAATTTGCCGCAAATCTGCCGTAAACGTCTTTGGTCGAAGCGAATATGAAAACCGAATCGCGCCGCATCGAACGCAGCAGATTGATCGTGCCTTCAACGTTGGTCAAAAAAACTTCTTCCGCCGCTTCCGGCGATTTGTCGAGATGCGCCGCCAGATGAATGACGACATCGTATTCTTCAACCGTTTGCGCGTCCTGCAAATTGAGCAAATCGAGATTAGAACGCCGCGAAAAATCGTCAGCGTCAAAAAACTTTCTGACGTGCGTTCCCAAAAAACCGCTGCCGCCGGTCACTAATATTTTCATAACGTTTCAGTTCAGTTTAATTAATTTAACGAAGCTTTCGCGCGCTCACTTAAAAAATAAAATTTATTCAAAGAATAATCTTTAAAGCCGCGCAAACAAAATACTGGACAGCGCACGGCGAAAACCGATAAGATTTTATCAGGACAACCGCCGCCGCCGAATTCCGCACTAAATCATTACGCGACCCGAAAAAAAATGCCGAATCAAGTTTTAATAAAAAGCAAAAAACCGAAACTTCCGCCGAAATACTGGCTTAAAAAACATCGGGTCAACGCTTTTCAAACCGCCGCGCCGCCGCTTTACCGGCGCATACTGCGCTTTTTTTTCAATCCGTTTACCGTTTCGTGCGCCGCGCTTTTTATTTTAGTCGCTGCATTGACGCTTGCCTATTTCTGGTTCGATTATTCCGAACGAATTGACCGCCGCTTGTTGAGCGGACAGGTTTACACGCAGTCGGCGGGAATTTATTCGGCGGCGAAAACCTTAAAAGTCGGCGAAAATATTTCCGCCGAGGAATTGACCGAATATCTGAAAACCGCCGGTTACATCGAAAAGAATCAGCACGCCGACGCCGGGCGCAGCCGTTATCAAATCGGCGAAAACAGCATCGAAATCGAACCGGGAACAACCGGAACGATTGACGACGCGCAAATTTTTCCGGCGCTGTCGGTTAAATTTGAAAAAAACGGCAAATCCGTCAAAGCGATCAGCGATAGAACAAACAAAACCGACGTCAAACAAGCGCAAATCGAGCCGAAAATATTGAGTTCTCTCGCCGAAGAAGGCGACGGCAGACGCAAAGCCGTGACGTTTAACGATTTGCCGCCGCATTTGATCAAAGCGATTACGGTAACCGAAGATCGCGCTTTTTTTGAGCATTACGGAGTGAATTTTCGCGGCATCGCCCGCGCGCTGTGGCGGCGTTACGAAAAAGAAGAAGACGATTCGCCGCTTGCCAATCAGGGCGGTTCTTCGATTACGCAGCAGCTCGTCAAAAATCTGCTGTTGTCCAATGATCCGACTTTGGAGCGAAAATTAAAAGAAGCGCTGATGTCGGTGATTTTGGAAACTCGTTTGAGCAAACAGGAAATTTTCACGCTTTACGCCAATCAAATTTATCTCGGACAGCAATCCGGCGTTTCGATTTACGGCGTCGGCGAAGCGTCGAACGTTTATTTCGGCAAAGACGTTTCGCAGCTTTCACTGCCGGAAGCGGCGTTTCTCGCCGGAATTATTCGCAGCCCGAATCGTTACAATCCGTATAAAAATCCCGAAAGAGTCGCCGAACGCCGCAACCAAGTGCTCGATTCGATGAATCAGACCGGCGAGATTACACCGGCGCAATACGAACAGGCGAAAAAAATCAAACTCGAATTAAATCAGATTTCAAGCCGCCGCGATTTGCAGGGAATGCCGTATTTTTCGCAGTACGCGATTGAACGACTGCCGGAAATCGTCAGCGACCCGGAAGCGGTCAAACATCTGCGCGTTTACACGACGATTGATCCGGATTTGCAGCGAGCGGCTTACGACATCGTTAACAAAAGGCTGGAAAAGCTCGGCAAATATTTCCCGAAAAATAAAGACAAATTAAACGCCGCGCTCGTCGCGATTCGTCCGAAAACCGGCGAAATCGTCGCGATGGTCGGCGGGAAGAATTACCAGGAAAATCAATTTAACCGCGCGACCGACGCGATGCGCCAGCCGGGTTCGGTTTTCAAACCGTTCGTTTACGCGGCGGCGCTCAATTCGGTTTACGAAGGAAACGCGGCGGTTTATACGGCAGCGAGCATCTTCAAAGACGAAAAAAGAGTTTTCACTTTCGGCTCCGACACTTACGCGCCGAATAATTACGGCGACACGTTTTCAAACAAAGAAGTGACGCTGCGCGACGCGCTCGTTAAAAGCAAAAACACGATTACCGTTGATCTCGGAATGCAGCTCAACATCGGCAAAGTGATGAATTTCGCGCACAAAGCCGGTTTGCCGAAACCGGAAAAAGCGTATCCTTCGATGGCGCTCGGAACGGCGGAAGCGACGCCGCTGCAAATCGCCACCGGCTACACGGTGTTTGCGAATCTCGGCGAAAAAACGACGCCGATGCCGATCAGCCGCGTCACGACCGGCGACGGCAGAACGGTCGTCGCGCCGAATGTTGAAAAGAAAACGGTTTTGCGTCCGGATGTCGCCTACATTATGGACGACATTATGAAAGACGTCATCAATCGCGGAACCGCAGCGGAAGCGCAGGCGTGGGGTTTCAAAAACGTTGACGGCAAACAGGCGTTTGCGGGAAAAACGGGAACTTCGCGCGACGGCTGGTTTGCCGGTTTTACGCCGGAAATCGTCTGCGTGGTTTACGTCGGTTTTGACAACGGCGACGATCTCGGTATGAAAGGTTCCGATTCGGCGATGCCGATTTGGGCGGATTTTATGCGCGAAGCGTTAAATCGCAATCCTGACTGGAACGCCGATTGGGCGATGCCGATGACCGTGCGCAAAGCCGAAATTGACCAGCGCAACGGCAAACTGATTCGCGAGCTGAACGATTCGGAAGCGGCGCAGGCGAAAGCGCAGACGGCAGCGCTGAAAGCGAACGCGAATGCAAAAAACGATTCGATCATTGCGCCCGATCTGCAGGAAACCAAAGAAATTTATGTGACGGCGGTTCCGCCGGAATTTCGCCGCGTCGAACTTTTCGTGACCGGAACCCTGCCGAACAAAGTTCTGCTTCCGGCGGACGAAGAAACCGCCGAAATAACGATTGAAGCGCAGGCAAGCCCGACGCCGAAGCCGTTTACGACCTGGCAGGAAGACGCGCGCGAAAATGTGAAAACATCCTCAAATTCAACGGCGCGCGGCACAATTCAAAATGATGACGAAATCGAACGAACCGTTACTTTGATGATTTGTCCGCTGAC
>SXVE01000101.1 GCA_005790265.1 Acidobacteriota bacterium
ATCTTCAGTCGCGTTTAATTCGCGGCGCGTGTCTTCTTCTTTTTTCTCAAGCGGATTTTTTCCCGCGTCCGATTTAACAATCGTCAAAACCTTTTCGCCGCGTTCGCCCGCGTCGGCAAGCAATTGTTTGTTTGATAAAAGCGAAACGCCCGCCATTACGAGAAAAAATAGAATCGCAAACGCCGCAAGCCCGGTTAATAACCAGCCTAAAATCGGCGGACGCTGCCGCTGCTCCTGAAAAGTTCGGACTAAATCCTTGTCGCGCAGCACGACATCGCGAAAAAGGCGTTCGGTAAAATAAGTTTCGCCGACGGTTTGCGGCTGATGCGGCGCTTGTCCGTTACCGCGCGCGCGCGTCGGCGCGGCGGTAAAATAAAAACCGCGCAAAAACGGATTTTCGCTAAACGGATTCGGACGAAAAAGCGTGGCGACAAATGCGCCCAGCTTGCGGCGCGCCGAACCGAAATGCAGCGGAAAATTAAAAATTCGCAGCTGGCGAACCGGCGGAAACGGCGCGGAAAGCCGAACCAATCGCCGTTTCATAATCGAATTGTGCAGAATCTCGTATTCGCCGTCGAACATTTGCGCCGCGATTTCCGACTTTTCGAGCGGAATCGTCGAACCCCAAACCAAAGTTTTCCCTTCGTTTTTGGAAGTCGAAAAAGAATCGCGAAATCCTTCGATGGAATCGGCGTTGGTAAAAACGAGGTAAACCGGAAAACGCACTTTGATGCGCTGCATCGCATCGTCGAGCCGCGCGCGCAGAACTTTCGCGGTTTCCTCGATTTCGCGTTCGTCTGCGTTTAAGATTTTTTCGGTGTTGACGGCAAGCAAAAAACCGTCGAGCGGGCGATTCGGGCGATATTTCTTAATGGCTTCGAGCATCGCCGACCATTCTTCGGCGTCAACGCCTTCGGATTGATAACGACCGGCGGTATCAATAAACACGGCGTCGCTCGTCACGCGCCAATCAATGTTTCCGGTCGGGCGAACGAATTTTTGCTCGGATTGCCGCTGGCTCGGCAGCGTTTGAAAATTTAAATTTGAACCTAACACGAGCGACGATTTTCCGGCGCGCGGCGTTCCGGCGACGACATACCACGGCAAACCGTAAACGGCGTCTTTGCCGCCTTCGCCCAAATTCGAGCTTTTCAAAAATTGAACGACTTCTTCTGCCGATTTATTGAGGTCGTCGAAATTGCCGACAGGCGCGGCGGTTTTTTGCGCGACTTGCGCAACTGCGTTCGGTTCGTTCGCGGCATTCGCGGCTTCGAGCGCTGCGGCTTCTTTTTTCTTGGCGCGGCGCGAAGAAACGTAACCGATGACCAAGGCGAACGGCATCGTCAGCAAAATCAGCACGATAATCACGATTCGGTCGGTGACGCCGGTAAAGCCCAGTTTTGAACCGAAAATCCAAACGGTCATACTGACGATGCCGTAAAACGACATCAATCCGCCGAGTCCGAACGCGTATTTTAATTGATTTGCCTGCCAGGAATTCATCATACTTCTACCTATTTAGAACGGGCGAAAAACAAATTTTGCCGTATCAATCCGCCGATTGGCTTCGGCGTTAAATCAGGTTTGTTTTCGGTAAAGCGCGACTAAATTAATGATTTAATGCAATCGGCGGCGCACGAAAAATATTCTTTCAAACAAAATGTCTAAAGCTGCAGTTTATCAATCGTGTCCTGCAAGAATTTCGACGACATCGTAAACATTATAAAATAAATAATAAACGCCAGACCGAGTGCGCCGCCCGCCGAGATTTTCGCCCACATCGGCATTCCCTGTTTTTCCGGCGGCGCGGGCTGATCGTTCGCCAGCCAGTTCGGCGACAGTTCGACGGGTTTGATTTTACCGACTTTGACCAGCGCGTTCGCCGTCGTCTGCATAATCGAAAGCAGTTTTTCCTGCTCGTAAACGCCGTATCTGCCTTTGAAACCGAGCAGCATACAAACGTAATAAATCTCAACGGCGTCCTGCGTCGTTTCGATTTGCTTGATCATTGCCGAAAGTTTGTCGAAAAATTTGTTGCCGGCAAGCTGTTCGCCGAAATATTCGAGTTGCAAAGGATATTTTTCCCATTCGTCGCGCAGCGGAAAATTGTTGGTCAAAACCGTTTCGTCAACAAACGAGGCGAGCGCGAATTTGGCAACCTGCACGATTTTATGATTGAAACGGTAACGCTCGGCGCGCTTTTCAAATTCTTCGAGCAATCCGGCAACCTGCGGACGCAGCGCGTTTGACGGCGCAACGATTCCGGCTTTAAGACGCAAAATCAAATCGAAAATCGGTCCGGCAAAAGCGACTAAATCATTTTTGTTGGCTTTCTCGCTCATAACGTTCAGTGTTTCAAGTTTCAGGTTTCAGGTTTCAGGTTGACTGTTTGTACTTTATTCCTTTGACGCCTGATTGTTTTAAGTAATTTATCAGACCGGCGATGACGCGGCTGTTTTGTATGACTTTTTTGTAAATGTGATCGAATTCGCTTTCCGAAATATAATTTTGATCGAAGGCTATGTAAAGCTGTGCGCGAACTTCGCCCGCCGAACCCTTCGCTATTGAAAGAAAATTGATAAATTCCTTTCCGCCGTCGCGCTCGAAGCCTTCGGCAATGTTCGACATAATTGAAACCGAAGCCCGGCAAATCTGATCGCGCAACCCGTAATCCCGCGCGAACAATTCATTTTTACAAAGACGGTAAACATCTTTTGTGATTTCCCGCGAAAGCTTCCAAGCCTCCAGGTCTTCAAATTTCTCAATCGTCGCCATTTTATTTTTCTTTCATCAATAAAAAATTCAAAATTTAGAGCAAATTAGAAAACCTGAAACTTGAAACCGTTTTTACGGCTTAACCGCGTACATTTCTAACTTTTCGTCCGGAATTTCGTTCGGCACGTAAACAGAAATGACTTTTGAGCCTTTGATTCCGTTCCAGTACGGTCCGATGGTGTCGAGCATAAAATAGCGAAAACCGACGCGTGCCGGAATCGGTGCGGGCGGCGGATTGGCGTGCGTCAAAACGACGCCGGGCAGCGCCGAGCCGATGACCGAATCAATCACGTCGCGCGAAGCGATTTTGACGACGCGCGGCACGCCTTCGATCAATTTCGATTCGGGCATCTGCGCGCGCACCGCGAGATAAAATCCGGCTTCTTTTAATAAACGCTCGTCCTCGATGCGTCCGACGTATAAAGTATCTCTGGTTTTTTCGAGCGGAATCGGCACGCAGCGGCTCGGAATCACGGTTTCAAGCAGTTCTTTGAGCTGCATCGAAAGATTGTAAAACGTAAAATAAAGATCGTCGTGATCGTATTTGATAATGTCTTTCGGATGGTGTTCGACCGAAAACGTCATCAATTTGCCGACGATCTGCGCCATTTCCAGATAAAGTTTTTCGGGATGAAGCAGCGGCGAGCGAAAATGATGCGCCATCGCCGGAATCGAAGAATTAATCGTGTGCAGCAGCCAGAAAATCGCGACTTCCGACGTGGTGAAATCGGCGAGCGACGCGTTGCGCTGGCGTCTTTGTTCGCCCAAACTGCCGCTTTTCGTAATCAGAATCTCAACTAACTGCCGCAGCATATTAACGAGCCAGACCGAGCCGGAAACTTTTAAGATCGGCGGAATATACTCGTCGGAAATTTGCAGCTGTCCGGTCGGCGTGCGCGTCAATTCGGCGATTTTAATTGACGTAAAACCGTCGCGCAGCTCGTCGTCGAAAATAATGCGCAGATTCGATTTGGCATAAGCGAGCGGCTGTTCGTTCGCGCCGCTCGTTTCGTCTTTGACGAGAGCGCCTTCCTGCAAATAGCGCAGATTGATATTGTTTTTCGCGCCGTTCGATTGAAAATTAGCTTCGCCCATTTTGCGCGCTGGAATCGCCAAGTGAACGCCCAAACGTTCTTGTTCCGGGTGAAAATGCGCGGCGACCGGACGCAAATCCGGCACGGCTTCGGCGTCCGGCACGTTAATCATCAAACCGTCGGGCAAAACGGCGCGGCAGTTAATCAACTGAAAATTGCCGTTGGCGACCGCTTCCGTGCTGATCTGCAAATCCAAAACGCCGTATTCAAACGGCATCATCGAACGCGCGCGCGAATTTAAAAGCTCTTCGTGATAATTGTCCCACTGCTGAAAGTGATGCGGCGTCAACAGCATCCCTTCATTCCACAAAATTTTCCGTTATCTGCTAATAAAAATTTTTTAGAGGTCAATAGTAAAACGACTCGACTCTTTAGTAAACAGCACGCGGCGAAAATAAAAAAAACGCATTTTTTACCGCTCGCAATTATGAGGTAATTTAACTTGATACTGCTTTTAAAGCGGCTAAACGGCGGCGAAAATCTTCGCTTTAAGATATCGAAAACTCCTTTGGTTTTTGATCCTGAAAAATCTCTCGGTGCGCGCGCGTCTTCGCTAATTGAATTTCAATTCTTCGGCATTGACGCCGAATTCTTTCGGGTTTTGCGTTATCGTGCCGATTGCCAGAAATCTCAGCGCGAAATCAAACTGCGCGTCTGAGATTTTGCCGTTTTTATGCAGAAACCAAATCGAGCGAATCGTGCGCGAGCTTTCGGGAAAATCATTGGAAAGCTGCTGCAGCATATTGCGCATTTTGAGAAACTCGCCCGCCGCGCCTTGATCGTAAGCGGCGATGACGAGCAGACTGTCGCTCGCGAATTCGCTGCCGAGTTGCGTGTCGAGCTTTTCCAGAGTTTCGGTCATCGCCTGCGCCGTTTGCAAAACATTGCCGCGATTGCTGCCGATTTTGGCGAGCGCGGCGACCGTCAAAAACTGCGGCTTGAGATTTTTTGCCGCCGCCATTTGCGCGATTTGCGCGCCGCTCGATTTTGCCGCTTTGATGTTTTCGGCGAGCGCCGCCGAATTGCCGAATTGTTTGATTTTCGGCGCTAAAATACGCGCTTGTTCCGTCGTTAGAAAAGCCTGCGGATCGTTTTGCGCGATGCGGCGCAGAAACGATGCGGAATTCGTTTCTATTTTCGCCGTGTCCGTCTGGTTTTTCGGCGCGGCGATTGGCGAGGTTTCCGGTTCGGGCGAATTTTTCACGCCGGAATTTGAAGCGTTGCGATTGTCTTCGGTTTTCTTCGGCGTCGCGCTGTTTGAATTTTCGTTTGCGCGAGCATTTTTTTCGGCATTTTTTTCGGCGCTTTCTTCATCGTCGGCTTCACTCGAATAAACAAAATCATTTTCTTTACGCGTCGTTTCAGTCGTTTCGCTGTTGCTGAAAACGTAAAATATTCCGCCGAGAAAAATTAAAACCGTCAAGCCGAAAATCGGCGCGATAATAAAAAAGCTCGTCGGAATCGCGCCGCCCGAATTGTTCGGCGGCGCGGAATTCGTCGCTCCGATTGCCGCCGCATTCGCGCCTGTTTGATTCGCTGAATCGGCGCCGCCGGTTTCGCTTGCCGATTGTTTATCAGCGCCCGAATCGGTTTCGATTTCGATTTCCAAACCGCCGCCGAGATTGAGCACATCGCCGTTTTTGAGCGCCTGCGGTTCCGTTAGATTTTGTTCGTTCAGTTCGGTTCCGTTGCTCGAACCGCAATCGGAAACAATGTAAACATCGCCGAACCGCTCAATTTTTACGTGCTGACGCGAAAGTTTGCCGTTTGGAACGCTCAGATCATTTTCCGAATGTCTGCCAATGACAAATTTTTCTTTTTCGATTAAAACGCGCTGCGGATCGCCGTTTTCATCGGTGTATTTGAGCCAGAATTCAGTCATTAATAGTTTCAAGTTTCAGGTTTCAGGTTTCAGGTTAGTTACAAGAACTTGAAACCTGAAACTTGAAACTTCATTTCGTATAAGTTGAAACCGGCTGGAGATTCAAGCCGAAATCCTGCGGATTTTCGCCGATGATCGCGGCGGCGAAAAATTTCGGAACGTATTTAAAGTTTTCCGATTGAAACTGTTTTGACAGAATTTCGCCTTTGGAAATCAGTGTCCAGAAATCGCGCGGCAAACCCGCGCCGGATTCGAGCGCTTTGACGAGATTCGTGCTCAAACCGCCTTCGCCGCTGTTGTAACTGCCGATTGCCAGCGGAACGCTCGCCGGTCCGGTTCCGTAGCGTCCGGTTAACGCTTTCATATACGAAGCCGCCGCGCGCGCCGCCGGTTCCGGTTTGCAGCGGTCGTCCGGATTTTTCGGCGACGCGCCTTTGATGACGCCTTCGCTCGGCTCGAAATGCAGTTTCGCCGTTGCGAACGTAAATTGAAACATTCCGAGCGGTCCGGTCGGACTTTGCAGGCAAACGCAATGTTCCGATTCGATCATCGCCAGATAAAGTCCGATGCGCGGATCAATCGCTTTTTCGTTGAACGCGCGCACGATAAACGGCGCGTTTTTTGATGCGCGCTCGTAAGTCGCCTGTAAATTGTCGCCGAATCCGCAGCCGCCCGACGCTTTTGCGTTGACGCGCCGCGCGTAACCGTCGGCGAAACTTTTGATTTTTTCAATCGCTTCCGCCGGAATTTTGTCGCTCGTGCGGTTGCCGATCACTTGCGCGATGCGCATCGCTCTCGCTTCCAGATATTGCCGCCGCTCGCCGTCGGACATTTCCAGGTATTTTTTTCCGCTCGGCGGACTGTAAGTTTCCGTCGCCGCCGTTTTCATTTCCGGCGAATCGGTCAACTCCGCGCTTCCGGAAATTTTCTCGTCGGCGTTCGTTTTTTTCTCGGTTTTTTGCGCGGCGGTCGGCGTCGGCGATTCATCTTTTAGCGCGTTTTTTTCTTCGCTTGCGTCCGTTTCTTCATCAGCGAAATCACCGGGATTTTCGTTTTCGGCGATTTCCGTTTTGCTGTTTCCTAAATCCGTGTAACCGATAAAAACCGCTGAAATGCTAACGATAAAAAGCGCGGCGGCGATCAATACAACCGGAATAAAATTCGTCTGATTACTAACGACGGCAGCGGAAACGACGTTCTGATTATGCGGTGAATTATTTGTCGCCGCGCCATTTGAATTCGGCGCAAACGCGGCTTGTTTTTCCGTTATATTAACGCGCAGATTCGTGAAATGTCCGATTTTTATCGTGTCGCCGTGTTTGAGCGGCGTTCCGCCCGCTCGAACTTTCTCGCCGTTGACGAAACTGCCGTTCGTCGAATTTTCGTCAACGACCCACACGCGTTCGCCGTCGCGGTAAACCGTTGCGTGCAGCCGCGAAAGCCCGTTGTCGGCAAAACGAAAATCGGCTTCGCTGCCGCGCCCGAACGAAACTTTTTCGTTTTCGAGACGGATTTCCTGTGAGCCTTCCGGCGTCGGATATGTCAGGAAAATTTCTTTCATCGCTGTTCGTAATCGCTGATTTTATCAAAAGCTTTGCCGCGTCAAAGTTTTCACTCGAAAGTTTATTGCGTCATCGTAATTCGGTAAAGTTCCGAAAGCGCGCGGTCTTTTTTCAAGCCGAACTTCTGCGGATTTTCCGCGACGATTCCGGCGGCGAAAAAGCGGGCGATTTGCTCGCGTTCCGGCGCGGTTTTAATCGCCGCCCAAAAATCCGCGCGGTTTGCCGGAAGCGTCGCTTTCCACGCGCCCGCGTCCTGCGGCGATTTGCCGAACGCGGCGGCGCTGTAAATCTGGTCGCCGTCAAAAACGCCGTAAACAATCGCTTTCAAATAAAGCGCCGAGCTGCGCGCCGCGCAATTTTGCGACGCGTCCGACAAAGTTTCCGCGCCGCAGACGCCGTTGTAATTGTTCGCCGCGATAAATTCGCCGGTCATTCGCCATAAACCTTCTTCGCTGCCTTGTTTTGCCAAAACGAATTTGCTGCGGCTCATTGCCAGAATAAATCCGAGCGGCGCGTTTAAATTTTGCTCGGTCACATAAGCGACGTTGATCGAGTCTTTAAACTGCGCCGCGCGGTCGAAATATCCTTCCGCCTGTGCGTATTCGGCGGAATATTTCTGCACTTCCGCCAGAAACTGTTTGTTGGAAACGTTATACGAAAAATTGCCGCCGAATTGTTTCACGAGCCGTTTCGCCATTTCCTGCGTGTCAATCAGCGAAATTTGTTTTCCTTTGATAGCTTTTGGCGTCGGCGCGGTTTCGGTTTTGACGATTTCCGGCGTCGGTTTAACGATTTCGCGCGTTTCAAAAGCGAGCGGAACCGAATTCGGCTGCACCATTTTGACGCCGTTTTCGTCTTCGAGCACGATTTGCAGATTGTGTTCTACTCCGTCGGCTAAATCGGGAAAATCTTTCGGGTCGAGCGTCGCGGCAAACGGTTTTTCGGTTGCGCGAGCGAATTCGACGCCGTCAAGCAGAAAAACGGCGCGCTCGGCGCATTCCGCATTGTCAATCTCAACTGCTATTTCCGTCGCCTCCGTCAAAGTTTCGCCCGGTTCGGGACTAGTGATTGTCGCTTTGGCGGCGCACGCCGAACTGCCGCTGACGTAATAAATCAAGCCCGCCGCGAAAACGCAAATGACCGCCAGACCGCACAAACCGCCCGCGATCAAAAGAACTTTCGGCGCTTTTGAAGTCGCTTCTGATTCTTTAACGATTTCGGCTTCCTGTTTTTGTGCGGCGGATGCGTTGTTGGTTGGCGCTGCGTTTCCTGCTGATGAGCTTGTCGCATTCACGGTTGGCGCGTTCGATTCTTTAACAATTTCAAACGTCACGCGGCTCGTTCCGCCGAGCACGATTACATCGCCGTCCGCGAGCAGAGTTTCGCCCTTTATTTGTTTTTCGCCGATTTTCGTGCCGTTGCTACTGTCGAGATCAATCAGCCAAAAATCGTCGGCGCGCCGTTCGATTTCGGCGTGATAACGCGAAACGTTCGAGTCTCCGGCGAATGAGACAGTATTGTCGGGCGTGCGTCCGAGCGTCGCGATGCGGTCGCCGAGAGTGATTTCCTGATCGTTAAATTTTAACTTCGCGTCCGGCATTTTCAAAATAATCTTAAATTAATCCAGCGAGCGAAAAACCGATTGACTGCGGCAAATTCTGCGCGGCGCTGATTTCTGTGCTCAAACCGATACCAATTTCCTCAAATCAAAATCAAAATAATTTTTGCGCGCCTTTGATAATCCGCTGATTCGCGTACGCGTTCGATTTCGGAAAGCGGCAAGTTGCAGGACGTGCGGAACGCGGAAAATTTGCCGTCCGCCGCGCGATTAAGCGAGTAGAATTTGAGCGAAAAAACTGCGCGTTTCATCGTTTACGGCGCGACGGGTTTGTAAAAAAACAGGTAGTAAACAAGCACGAGAAATGCGGCGGCGAAAACAATCATCAGCACAATGCCGAGAACCGCGTAGACGGTTCGCGCCGGGCGACCTGTTTCTTCAGCAGCAACGGCGGCAGACGGTTCGATTTCATCCAGCAAAAATTGGTCGGAAACTTCGGGTTGCGGTTGAGCGGCGAGCGGTTCGGCGGCGGCGGTCGGCGGCAAACCGTCCGCCTTTAAATCGGACAAACTGATGTTGTGCATCGTCGCATCCATCGGAAGTTCCGCGCGCATCGGCGGCGCGTATAAATTTTCCAATTTACCGTCGGACGAGGCGGGCGCGGCGGCAATCGAAGCCGCAGTCGGCGTTTCCTCCGAATTCTTGATCGGGCAGTAACCTTCTGAAACGCGAAACTGCGGTTCGGGCATTTTCCAGCCGTCTTTCGGCGTTTCCTTGAAAGGAGATTTGAGCGGGTTGGTCATTCCCCAATCCGCCGCCGGTTCTTCGGGCGGCGGATTGGCGGTAATCGGCGAGACAGTCCAATCGTCAACCGGCGAATTTTTCGGATTGATTTTCTCGTTCATCGCTTTCTCCTTCTGCGGTTTTTTCGGTTTTCCGGCTTTGGCGGTGGCTGATACTTTAGCAAAGATTCGGCAACTGATAAAAGCCGGAAAACCCGTTTCGCTCGATTATTTCGGCAAATTTATTATTTCGGCAAATCCAAAACGTCGGAACGCGTGATAATTCCCGTGATTCGCTTAAAGTCCTCGATTAAAACAGCCGGCGATTTTTGCAGCTGCGCTTTGATTTCGTTTGAATGCGCGTCAACATCAACAATCGGGAAGCCTTCTTCCATTATTTCGCTCACTTTGGCGTTTAATAATTCGCGATCTTCGAGCAGTTTCGTCAAAATTCGGCTTTCGCGCAAACTGCCGACCGAAACGTTGTTTTCCAAAACCGGAATCTGCGTCACGCCGGTTTCCGTCATTATTTTCAGCGCGACGCCGACGATTTCGTCGGGCGCGACGGAAATAAGTTCGGCGGGCGACCCGGAATTTTTCGTTTCGTTGATCAAACCGGCGGTGATTTTCTGCGGTTCGAGCAGCAGTTTTTCCTTCATCCACTCGTCCGAATGATGCTTTGTCAAATAATGCTCGCCCGTGTCGCAGACGATGAAAACGACGACCGCATTTTCGTCCAGATTTTTGGCGACTTTCAGCGCGCCCGCGAAAATCGTTCCGGTCGAACCGCCGCAGAAAATTCCTTCGTGTTTGCCGAGCTGTCTGGACATTTCAAACGATTCGCGGTCGGTGATATTGATGATTTCGTCAACGATTTTCACGTCCGCATTGCCGACCGCGATGTTCTGTCCGATTCCTTCAACCAGATAAGGCGTCGCTTCCGGCATTTGTCCGGTTTCTTTGTATTGTTTGAAAATCGAGCCGTACGGATCGGCACCGATGATCTTAATATCCGGATTTTTTTCCTTCAAATAACGCGATGTTCCCGAAATTGTTCCGCCCGTACCGATTGACGAAACGAAATGCGTAATTTTGCCGTCCGTGTCGCGCCAAATTTCCGGTCCGGTCGTGCGGTAATGCGCCAGCGGATTTGCCGGATGATTATACTGATCGGGATAAAAAGAATTCGGCGTTTCTTCGGCGATTCTTTTCGCCGTCGAAACGTAATGATCGGGCGAGCCGTATTTCGCCGCCGCCGAGCAAATCACGACATCGGCGCCCATCGCTTTCAGATAACGGCGCTTCTCGACCGACACTTTATCGGTCATCACGAACACGCATTTGTAGCCGCGAACCGCCGCGACGAGCGCCATTCCGATTCCGGTGTTTCCGCTCGTCGCTTCGATCAACGTTCCGCCCGGTTTCAAAATGCCTTTTTCTTCGGCGTCGTTAATCATCGAAATGCCGATGCGATCTTTGACCGAATAACCGGGATTGAGCGATTCCATTTTCGCGTAAATTTGCGCCTTGATGCCGAGTTGTTCGGTGATATTATTGATTCTGACGAGCGGCGTATTGCCGATCAATCCGAGAATATTGCTGTATGTATTCATTTTAATAAAATTAATAAAAAGTTTTTTCCGGTAAAGTAATTTTTATGACCGCATAATTTTAGCCCGAGTTTGGCGTGCGGCAAAATTGAAACACAAAAAAACTGGCGCGCGTAATATCAAACGGCTGAGAAAAATTTTGACAATCAATAATTTATGAAACGAAAAGCTATTTTGGGTGCGGCTTTGGCGTTGCTCGCGTTTTTAGCGGCATCCGCCCAGCAAACCGCGCCCGCGCCGGACAAAGTTAAAACTGATAATGCGGAACTTCGGCGTCAATCTTTTGAAAAAGTTTGGCAGACGATTAACGACAATCATTTCGATCCGACATTCAGCGGCGTTGATTGGCAAAAAACGCGCGAAATTTACGCGCCGCAAATCGCGGCGGCGAAAACCGACGCGGAATTTTACCGCATTATGCAGCGGATGATCGGTGAATTAAAACTTTCGCATTTCAGCATTTACCCGCAAAACTTAAATGTTGACAGCGCGGCAGGCGGCGGTGAGGGAACGCTTGGAATCGAGCTGAAAATGTTGGATGGCAAAGCCGTTATTGCGCGCATCGAAAAAGATTCGGGCGCCGAACGCGCCAATTTAAAGACGGGTTTTGTCGTTGAGAAAGTTGACGGCAAAACGGTCGCGGAAATTCTCGCGCCGCTCGAGAAAAACTTGGCGGCGCGCGGCGAAAACGAACGCGTTGTTAAACTTTACGCTGAGAGAACGCTGGCGAATATGTTGAACGGAAAACCGGATTCGATTGCCAAAATCGAAATTTCCGACGAAAAAAATCAGGCGCGAAATTTCGACGTCAAAAGAAGTCTGGCGAAAACGGAAATGAGTTTAGCAATCGGAAATTTCCCCGCGCAGCCGGTTTTGTTCGAGTCAAAACTTTTGAGCGAAAACATCGGCTATATCCGGTTTAATATGTGGACGATTCCGCAAATGCCGAAGATTCGGCAGGCGATTCGCGATTTCGCCGGCGCGAAAGGCATCGTTTTCGATTTGCGCGGCAATCCGGGCGGAATCGGCGGAATGGCTTCGGGCGTCGCCGGACTTTTGATGAACGAACGCGCGACACTCGGTTCAATGAATTCGCGCTCGACGAAAACGGAATTTATCGTTTACCCGCAAACCGCGCCGTTTGCCGGAAAAGTCATTGTTTTGACCGATTACGGGTCGGCTTCGACAAGCGAAGTTTTTGCCGCCGGTTTGCAGGAAAACGGGCGCGCGCGCATTGTCGGCGAACGCAGCGCGGGCGCGGTTTTGCCGTCGGTTTTCACCGTTTTGCCGATTGGCGCGATTTTTCAATATCCGGTTTCCGATTATAAATCGCCGAAAAATGTTTTAATCGAAAAGCGCGGCGTCGCGCCCGACACGGAAATCAAACAAACGCGCGCGGCGTTTCTCGAAAATAAAGATTTACCGCTCGAAGAAGCCATTCGGCAGATTTTGAATTAAATTAGAAACCTTTAAATTCCAGCAACAATCAATAAGGAAATACCCAAATGAAATTAAAAACAGCAATCTTTTTGTCGCTCGTGACATTGACCGCAACCGGCGTTTTCGCGCAAAAAACCGAAAAGCCGAAAACCGCCGCGCCTGCAACCGATGTAAAAAATGTCGCGAAACCGGAAAAAATGCCGAATGCCGCCGAAATTTTAACTAAATACGTGCAGGCAATCGGCGGTCGTGCGGCGAACGAAAAAATCAAAACGCGTTACATCAAAGGCACTTTCGATTTAGCGCCGATGGGCGTCAAAGGCGACGTGGAAAGTTACACTGCCGCGCCGGGCAAAAGCTACACGAAATCTAATTTGCAGGGCATCGGCGAAATCATCGAAGGTACGGACGGCGCGACCGCATGGAGCAGCAATCCGCTTCAGGGAACGCGCGACAAAACCGGCGACGAGCTGGTGCAGTCGAAACTGATTAACAATTTCAATCGCGAAATCAATCTCGACAAACTTTATTCAAACTGGACGGTTAAAGGAGTTGAAAAAGTCGGCGACAAAGATGCGTATGTTTTGACCGCAACGTCTGCCGGACTTGCGGCGGAAACGTTTTATTTCGATAAACAGACGGGTTTGCTTTTGCGCACGGACGGAACTTTGATTTCGCCCGAAGGAAATATGGCGGCGAAAAGCTTTTTTGAAGATTACCGCGAAGTTGACGGCGTAAAAATGCCGTTCAAAACGCGCGTCGTTTTGCCGCAGTATGAAATTACCAATACGCTTCTCGAAGTAAAACACGGCGTAACGATTGACGAAGCGAAATTCGCCAAGCCGAAACAGTAAAAATCAGCGGAAAGTAAAAAGAAAAAAGGTAAAAAGTGAAAGCAGAAAACGAAAAGTTATTCGAGTTTTCCGCTTTCACTTTTTACCTTTTTAAAGTGGCGCGGACGGCTGTTGAGCATTCCGAACGCGCGATTTACTTGTCGGTTAAATCTTCTGAGCGCGGCGAACGGCAGATTTTGCAGACGCATCAGCGGCGTTCTCGTCGGCGGATCGTAGGTGTAGCGGATTTTTTCGCCGGTTTCGCCGCTTTCCTGCCAAACGGCGGAATAATCGCTTTGCTGCGGCGTGTTTTTGAAAATTTCGGCTTCGCGTTCTTTTTTGGCGATCACAAGCAGGTAACTCGGTTCGTGATTGGCTAAAATAACGCGTTCTTTCACTTCGTCCGGGTCGGAAACTTCATACCAATCGCAGTTGAGACCGACTTCAAAAATATAAACGCGCGGTTTGGCGTAACCGTTTTCACGGGTGAAAATACGGAAAAAAAGTTCGGGACTGAATTGATAAAAACCGTGCCCGAGGAAATTATTCGTCGGCGTAATATTTAAAAAATGCCCGCCGACTTTGACCATTTCCATACAATTTTTGATTGCCGTCGGAAAATTAAAAATATGTTCGAGCGTGCCGCCGTCAATCACCGCCGAATATTTATTTTTGTATTTCGCCGGAATCGGCTCATTAAAATCGTGAATGTCGGTGGCGCTTTCATAATCCGAAGCGTCGAACGAATCGGCGACGCGCGCGCCCAGAAAACGCAGAAAAGATTCGGCGTAACCGTCGGATTCGGCGAGCATTCGCGCGGCTTCTTTTTCAGTTGCGTCAAAGCCGAACCGCCGCAAATTCTGCGTCAGCGTTTTCGCGTCCGTCAGCAAAAACTGCCGCCCGACCATCGCCGTCTCCGCAAACGAAACTCCGAGATTGTGCGCGTGCAGCAGAAATCGCACGCCGTCATTATCCAAACCCATAATTTTTACCGAAAAGTTAAAATAACCGTCAGTTTACCATAAAATATTTCGCTAAACTGAGTCTTCGTCAATATGCGATTGAAGCTTTTTCGATTGCTGTGCCAACCAAAATTTTTTGTTTTTTATTAAAAATTGCGCGCGTTGAGCGCGAATAAAATCGAATGTTGACGAAAACTTGTGTTAATTTGTTATTGATTTTAATTTAACGATAAAGGGAGATAATAAATTTATGCCGGATGAAAGAGATGTCGCGCAGGACAAAAAAGCGATTGAGCAAAACCAAAATCAGGGAACGACCGCCGAAGTAATTGGAAAAAATCCCGAACACGCGCCGCAAGCGGGAAAGAAAACGCCGCAGAAAGATGAAATTGACGAAGACGCGATCAATGAAAGCGGCGAATTGATTCACGATGACGGCAAGGACGAAAACGACGGCAAATAATTTTTGAGAAACGCGGAGAAGCCGGGATTTTACTTGATAAAATCCCGGCTTCTCCGCGTTTATGCGATTCAATTTGCATTAAATCAAATTGACGAGCGTTTCCAAACCGCTTTTTACGTCTTTGCCGAGATGAACGCGGAGAGCGCGGCGTTCTCGATCAAGAAGAACCTGAAAATCGCCGCGCGCCTGTGCCGCTTTGACGACGCCGAACGTGAATTTTTGTTCGGGAACGTCGAAATCTTCGGCATCATCGGACGTGATTTGCAGAAAAACGCCGTTGTTTGCGCCGCCTTTGTACGCTTGTCCGGTCGAATGCAGAAAGCGCGGTCCGAAGCCGAGACATGTAGCGACGAGTTTTGATTCGAGAACTTTTTCGCGAATTTGCTGCAAAAGTTTTTCGTTTTCCTGATTCATTTCGATGTAACCGAGCACGGCGAAATAATCGTTTTCCTGCAAGTGCGCGAGATGCGCGGCGAGATATTTTTTCAGCGATTTGACGTTTTCCAATCCTTTTTCGAGCGACGCGGCGTAATCTTCGCCGGTGAAAAGTTTAATGCCGTCGGCTTCAAAGATCGGCGTTTCGTCCGGCAGCGCGCCCGTGCGCTCGTATTCTTCCGTGATTTTTTTCGCTTCGATTTTTGCCGCTTCAACGTCCGGTTGATTAAACGGATTAATTTGCATAATCGCGCCCGCAACGCCGGTCGCAAATTCCCAGCGGAAAAATTCCTGACCGAGATTTTTCGTGTCCGCAAGCTCGATGCGAACGATTGGCTGACCGTTTGCTTCGAGCACGCCGAGTTTTTCCTCAGTCGCCGCGTCGTTTGAATCGCTCGTTTTCAAATAAGCGAAAATGCGGTCGTCGCCGTAATCTTCCGCCGATTCGAGCAGCGGTTCGCGGTCAACGGGAATAATTGAAATGCCGGATTTTCCGGTTGATTCGGCGATTAATTGTTCGAGCCACGCGCCCAAATCGTGAATTTCTTTTGATGTGAAAATCGTCAGTTTATCGCGTCCCGAAGTTTGGCAAACGCCGAGAATCGCGCCCAAAACCGCGCCGGGATTTTCGTGCGCCGTTTCGTTTTTGCAAGCCGCGACCATTTCATCGGCGCGTCTTAAAAAATCTTCGACATCAAGATTCATCGCCGCCGCCGCCGCCATTCCGAACGGCGAAAGCGCGGAAAAACGTCCGCCGATTTCCGGGTTGCCGTAGAAGATTTTGCGGAAATTATCGCGCTCCGCAACCGACTGCATTTTTGAATTCGGGTCGGTGATGGCGACAAATTGCTTGCCCGCGTTTTCGCGTCCGACCGTTTCGGCGACGCGCTCGAAAAAATATTGTTTGAACGTGTTCGGCTCAAGCGTCGAGCCGGATTTCGACGCGACGATGAACAGCGTTTTCGCCAAATCCAGTCGGCTTTCAATCGTTTTGATCTGCGCCGGAACGGTCGAATCGAGAACGTGAAAATTCGCCGCGCCGAACGTCAGCGAAAGCACTTCGGGACAGAGCGACGATCCGCCCATTCCCATCAGCAAAACGTCGGTGAATCCAGCGTTTTTGATGTCCTCGGCAAACTCTCGATATTCCCCAACTTTGGCGAGTTCCGCTTCGACCGCGTCGAGCCAGCCGAGCCATTTCGCTTCGTCATCGTTCGTCCAAACGGTCGCATCCTTTTGCCACACGCGCGCGACTTTGTTTTCCTTCTGCCATTCGCCGAGCGCAGTCTGCACGGCATTTTCGATATTTTCCGGTAGCGAGTAATTGATTGAGTTCAGCATACAAATAATTTAGCACACAAAACGACTAAAAAATGACAGGGAAAAATGAAAAAACGGAAAACTTTTTATTTTGCACAATGCGGTAAAAAGCTCGTCAAAAAACGCGCAGTTTTAATATTTTCAAAGCTTTCAACCAGCAAATTTAGCTGACCGATGTTTCGAGTTCGACTTTGATATTTTTCCATCTGCCTTGCTGAAAACGCAGGTAACTGAGCGTGCAGCGCGTGACGTGTCCGGCGAGAATCGCCGACCAAATGTGCCACGCTTGCAGTCCGATTGTGTTTTTGAGAACGAAACAAATGCCGAGCGGAATGATGACTTGCGAAATGATCGAAATGTAGAGCGGGCTTTTCGTGTCGCCCGTTCCTTGCAAACCGCCCGTGTAAGTCAGCGCGACGGAAACGAAAATTCCCGAAACGCTCAAAAAACGCAAAAGCTGTGCGCCGATTTCGACCGCCGCCGAATCTTTCATTCCGAAAAATCCGAGAAGCTGTGCGGGAAAAAAGAGAAAGAAAAATCCGATGAATGCCGAACCGACGAGTCCGAAACGCGCGGCTGTATTGACGGCTTCGCGCGCGCGTTCGGGCTGCTGCGCGCCTAAATTTTGTCCGGCGACCGTCGCCGCCGCGCCCATCAAGCCGACCGAAGTCCACGAAACGAGCGAAAAAAGCTGTCCGTAAGAAACGGCGTAAGCCGCTTGCGCCGCCGCGCTTTCGGCGAGCGAACCGATGAATGAAAGCAGAAGAACGCCGCCGATGTTCATTGCAATTCCTTGAATTCCGGCGGGCAAACCGAATTTGAAAAGCTGGCGAATCACCGACCAATCGGGCGCGTAACCGTATTTGTTGCGAAGCGTGACGACCCAATCGCCGCTCCAGAGCTTGTAAAGCGAATAAGCGGCGACCAAGCCCGTTGCGAGACAAGTTCCGATTGCCGAACCTTCAACGCCGAACGCCGGAATCGGTCCGAAACCGCGAATCAGAATGACGTTAAAAATCAAATTCAAAACGGTCATCACGATGCCGATCATCATCGGCGTTTTTGCGTCGCCCGCCGAACGCAGCGCGCCGCCGAGCATAAAATAAATCATCAGCCCGAGGCTGAACAAAAACATTATTCGCAGGTAAGGCAGCGCTTCCGCCTGCACGCCCGCTTCGGCGTTAACGAGACTTAAAAGCCAGGGCGCGGCGAAATAGCCGATGGGCGCAATCAGCGCGAGCGAGATGAAAATGCCGGTCAGAAAGCCTTGATAAACCGTGCGATTGACTTTATCCGTTTCGCCCGCGCCGGCAAAACGCGCGATTAAAACGCTCATTCCGGTAAAAACCGAACCGACGAAAACCACCACGACCAGAAAAATCTGCCAGCTCACGCCAATCGCCGCGTTGCCTTTGTAGCCGATCAAATTGCCGACGACCAAATGATCTACAATGCCCTGCAAACCGCCGATCACGTTCGTCAGCATCGTCGGCGCGGCGATTTTCCACACGGCGCGCGGAAGCGAGCCTTCGATCAGCGAACGGTCGTATTTTTTTTCGGACGAATTTTTTGCCGCTTTTTCAGCGTTGTCTTTTCTATTTATTTTGGGAAAAGCCATTTTTTCGGTTGATCGCCGCAGATAATTTCGGCGAGACGATTAAATTGTATCTTTTTCGATGGCATCGAGCGCGATTTTGCCGAGCGAATTGACGAAACGATTAAAATTGGCAAAACGCCGATCGCTCGTAAAACCTCGCACGTAGCGAAAATAGATTTGCTGCGCGATGACGGCGATTTTGAATGTGCCGAAAACGTAATAAAAAAGAATGCCGGAAACATCGCGTTCGGATTTTTCGGCGTAAATTTCGACGAGTTCGCGGCGCGTGATATTTTCCATCAAAACGCGCGGATTAAACGGCATATTCAGCAGTTCGCTGCCGGAATCCGGCGACATCCAGTAACCCAAAGTCGTGCCCAAATCCATCAAAGGTTCGCCGACGGTCGTCATTTCCCAATCTAAAACCGCCGTTACGCGCGTTAAATTTTCGGGATCGAGCATCACGTTGTCGAATTTATAATCGTTGTGCACCAAAGTCGCGCCGCCAGATTCGGGAACGTTCGCGCCGAGCCATTCGATTGCTTTTTCGAGTTCAAAATGCTCGTCGGTTTTGGCGTTGTCATAACGTTTCGTCCAGCCTTCGACTTGCCGCCGCGCGTAACCTTCGGGTTTTCCCAAATCGCCGAGACCGACTTTTTCGTAATCGAGCCGGTGCAGTTCGGCGAGATTTTCGATAAAAGACGCGCCGACTTTTTTTTGCAGTTCCGGTGAGTTTTCCAGAATTTCCGGCGATTTTCCGCGAACAATCAAACCTTCGCGCCGTTCCATCAAGTAAAATTCCGAGCCGATAATAGATTCGTCATTTGAATAAACGAGCGGTTGCGGCGCGGGCGCGTAAACTTTTGAGAGTTTCGACAAAACATCGAACTCGCGCCGCATATCGTGCGCCGATTTCACTTGATTGCCGAACGGCGGGCGGCGCAGAACGTATTCGTCGTCGCCGATTTTCACAAGATAAGTTAAATTTGAACTGCCCGCCGGAAATTGCGAAACCTCGATTTCCTGTTCGCTGACGCTCAAATTTTCGCGCAGAAAAACTTTTAGATGGGCGACGTTCAATTCTTCGCCCGGTCTAAACGGTTTAGTGTCTTGATTCATAAATTTCTAGTTTCAAATAATTTACCTGCCATCAAAACGATTAAAAAGCCGACGAAATAAGCGGCGAAGTCATTCCATTCAAAAGTTCTGCCGAGCGCCGCCGACAAGATGCGATTGTTTTCCAAACCGAGCATTTTGACGTAATCGAAATACTGCAAAATTTCGATTGCAAAAGCAAAAATCAACGCGCCGACCGCGATTTTCAAAGAATCTTGCCGGTAAAAAGCGCGAATCAAACAATAAAGCAAAATTACGGCTAACGCATCGCCGACAAACGGGCGAATGATTGTGTCTTCAACAAATAATGCGATGAAAATCTCGACGGCAAACAGAATTAAAGCGAGCGAAAAGTAGATTTTATTAAATTGGAAAGTCATCGAAAATCTGTGGTATTCTGTCGCGTCAAAATCTGAAAAATATGAATTTCGATTATTCACCGAAA
>SXVE01000102.1 GCA_005790265.1 Acidobacteriota bacterium
AGGCGCAAGCGGCTCCGGCGCGGTTTTGCGAAATTCTTCAGTCATAATGTTTTAGTTTGCGGTATGCAGTGAGCAGTGAGCAGAAATTTCCTTTATCTGCTCACTGCTCACTGCTCACTAACCACTTTCTTCTATCCTTTTCCAACCGGCACGACATCAAGCAGAGCGCGATTTTCCGTGTTCAAATATTCGGCGACAACCGCTTTGATTTGGTCGGGCGTAATTTGCAGCAATTCGTCGAGTTCCGAATTAACGAGTTCGGGATTGCCGTCGTAAAGCGCGAATTCGGCGATTTGCTGCGCGCGCGTCATTGAAGATTGGCGCATTCGGACGACATCGTTCAAAAGTTGGTTTTGAATTTTCTGCATTTCTTCCGGTTTGACGCCGTTCGTCGCCAAATCGTTGATTTCGTGCATAATCACTTCGCGAATTTTGCTCAAATCTTTTTCCGGTTTCGGAATCGCGCCGATAAAAATGCTCGACGGTCCGCGGCGTTCGTCGGTAAAACCGAAAAGCTGCACGACCGATTCTTCGCCTTTAACCAATTTTTGATAAAGCCGCGAGCTTTCGCCGTCGTAAAGCAGTTTTCCGGCTAAATAAAGCGCGTTGAATTCCGGCGTGCGGCGCGCGGGAATTTTCCAGCCGATCAGAAATGCTGGAAACGGCGCGAGTTTGTCTTCGTGCACTTTGTAATTTTCCGCAACTTCTTTCGGTTCCGAAACATCGAGCGCGGGCGGCAGCGGCTGCGACGGAATCGAGCCGAAAAACTTTTCGATCTGCTGTTTCGCCGTTTCCGTGTCAAACGAACCGGACAAAACCAAAACGGCGTTGTTCGGCGCGTAATAAACGCGGAAAAATTCCTGCACGTCTTCGACCGTCGCGTCGTCCAAATCTTCCATCGAGCCGATGGTCGAATGCGAGTTGGCGAAATTTTTATAAATCATCTCGTTAATCAAATCGAAAATTCCGCCGTACGGCTGATTGTCGTAACGAAGACGCTTTTCCTCTTTGACGGCATCGCGCTGGTTGTCGAGATTTTCCTGCGTAACGGCGAGCGTGCGCATCCGGTCGGATTCGAGCCAGAGCGCGAGCGGCAGTTGATTTGCGGGCAAAGTTTCAAAATAATTCGTGCGTTCTGAAGAGGTCGTGCCGTTCATCGTGCCGCCGGCTTTCATAATAAATTGAAAATGCTCGGCTTTTTTGACGTTCTCCGAACCTTGAAACATCATGTGTTCAAACAGATGAGCGAATCCGGTGCGACCTTCGCGTTCGTTGCGCGAACCGACGTCATAATAAACCGCGAGCGCGACGACCGGAATCGCCGGATCCGGATTTAATACGACGCGCAAGCCGTTTTCCAGTTTGTATTCTTCAATTTTGAGCGGCGCTAATTTGAATTGTTCTGACATAAATTATCTAAATTCCTTTATAAATTCTCGTAAAAATATCAAATCATTTTGAAGTTTAAATTGCAAAGAACGAATTTTCCAACGCTCGATTTTGCGCGCGGCAACGTTCGCCGGCTTCATTCGTTTTTGAAGATTTCCCGTGCCGCGACCGTGTTTTTTTCCTGATTTTCTTTGGCGATTGAATAAAGCGCCGATTTAACCTCGAACGGCGTTAAATTCGGATGCGCTTCGAGCAGCAGCGCGATTACTCCGACGATATGCGGACACGCGAAACTGTTTCCGGTCAAATTGCGATAACCGCCGCCGAGCCACGCGGTGCGCACGTTCACGCCGGGCGCGGTCAATTCGATCACTTCGCCGTAATGAAAACCGAAGCTGAACGGATCGGTTTCCGTGCTTTTAATCACAGATATTAAGGACGACGAAAAAACCGACGGAAATGAAGGTTGCGGCAGATTATTCGCCGCCGCGACAACGATACAGCCCGCTTGATAAGCGCGGTCGAGCAAATCGTGCAGCGGCGAGAAAAACTGCGGTTTGGTTGTTCCCAAACTGAGATTGATGACGCGGCAGCGTTGTTTTATCGCGTATTCCAAACCGGCGAGAAAAGCCTGCCCGTCGCCGAGTCCGCCCGCGCCCAAAACTTTGATGCTGTGAAATTCCGCGTCCGGAGCGATTTTGGCGATTATTCCGGCGCAAGCGGTGCCGTGTCCGGCGGAATCGCCGGTTTCGGACGGTTCAAAAATTATTCGCTTATTATCTTTTTGCGCTTCGACCGATTCTTTAACTTTTCCCGCTAAATCCGGATGCGCGGCGTCAATTCCGCTGTCAATTACGGCAACGCTCACGCCTCTGCCCGTGCGTGATTTCCATCCGTCATCAATATGAAAATACGTCGATAGAGGTGCGTATGCGTTTGAATCGTAACCTGTTACGGCACTCATAAAAATCTAGTAATTTAAAAAACCGGTTTCAGTTTTATTGTCGGAGTAACGAATGATGGATTCTAAAAGTTCGCGGCACAATTGGCGTTCGCCTTCGCCGCGTGTGGCAATCTCGCGCAGCAAAACAGCTAAATCCATTGTTTCTTTATGTTCCGCCGAATCACGCAGAGTTTCGAGCCATTGCCGAACGTCCGTAAAATCATTTTTTCCCGAATCATCGAGCATTTTGCCGCTAAGTTCCCGAAAAAGTTTAGCCGATTCGTAAGCGTTGACGAGCGAAGAAACCGCTTCGGCGCAAACGGCGGCTTTGTCCATTTCTTCGGGCGTAAACGATTGATACGGCGGTTCGCCGATGCGGTTGACGTATTCCAGAACGCCGATCACTTCGCCGTTGTGCCGGAGCGGCGTGGCGAGAATCGTCTGCGTCGAATAGCCGGTTTTTTTGTCAACTTCGTCATAAAAACTTTGTTCTTCCGAAGCCTCGGCGACTGCCATCGGCTGACCGGACGAAAGCACGAAACCGGCGATTCCCTTCCCGGCGGGAATTTTCAAATTAATCAGCTGTTCGGCAACTTTCCCGACCGCCGAAAGAAATCGCAAATCGCCTTCGTCGCCGTCGCGAATCAAAACCGACGCTTCTTCGGAATTCATTGACGCGGCGGAAATGCGCAGCAGATTTTCTATCGAGCGCGTCAGCGGTTCAGTCAATACATTCGCGATGTCAATAGTTTCGATCAGCGATTGCAATCTTTCCGGCAAATTGTTTTCAGCGGCTTCCGACATAAATTTGATTTTCGCCGAAACGCCAGCGGAATTCAAACAATCAAACCGGATAAAAGATTTAGTTGCGGCGCAACGAAAAACAATTGGAAATGCGCGCTGATTCTCACTTTACAGTCCGTAAATAAATTTAGGATCCGGCAGACGAACGAGGCGCTTTACGGCTTGCTTCGGACGATGGTTTTTTTGTACCATCGCTCCATTCATTCAGCAGCTTAAAAGACGCGCACGGTTTCGGCGGTCGGGTAATTTTGGAGTTTTCTTTTATGAAAAGGAATGTCGCTTTTTTTGTCGTGCTCTGCCTGTTCTCCGCCGCGCACGTTTTCGCGCAAAACGCGCCGAAAAAACCTTCGAGCGCGAAATTGCCGATTATCGAACCGTTTTCCATCGCGCCGGGAAAATCATTTTCCGCTTCTCCTTCCGGCACCAAAACGGCGGTCGGACAAGCAAATCTAGCGACTGCCATCACCGATGATTTCGCCGAAGCGCTCCAGATTATCAAGTCCAATCACATTGACGGCAAAAAAATTCGTCCCGAACAGCTCGCGAAACGTTCGATTTCAACGATGCTCAAAACGCTCGATCCGCACTCGAATTATTTCGATGCCGAGCAGTATGAAGAACTTTTAACCGACCAGCAAAGCGAGTATTTCGGCATCGGCGCAACCATTGTCAATTACGAAAAAAACGGAACGGTTGACACATATATCATCGCGACTTACCCGGATTCGAGCGCCAGCCGCGCGCATCTCCGCTACGGCGACAAAATTCTCGCCGTCAACGGCGAAAAAGTTTCCGGTCAGGATTCGGCAATCGTGCGCGACAAAGTACGCGGCAAAATCGGTTCGGTCGTGCGTTTGACTTTGGAGCGAGCCGACACGAAAAACGTCGAAGTCGTCGAAGTAAAACGCAATCGGGTTCCGCAGCCG
>SXVE01000103.1 GCA_005790265.1 Acidobacteriota bacterium
CGATGAGTTCAATCGTCGGATCGTTCTGCCAATCCGTTTCATCGAGCAGCGGAACGGCGCGCGAAAATGTCCAGCCGATGTTGGTGTCCGCGCGGATAAGGCGGTGTTCAAGCTCAAAAGCGTTTTTGTTTTCAATAGATTCGCGAATGGCGGTGAGAACCAGCGGATAATCCTCTGTTGAAATGTAATTTTCGAGCCAGAGACAACTCGTGTTTTCGGTGTTAGCAAGAAAATCCTTGCCGTCAAGCGAGTGCATTTCGCTTCAATCCGCACTCATTCTATACTAAAGTGTCAGAACTGGTCGAAACGAATAGGCGAAACCGCTCTTCGGAGCGTTGTGCGGCTACCTCGAATAGTTTGCGAACGGTAATGTCGGTAAATAGCACGGCGAGACGATGTTTATCCGGCGAGCCGACGCAATAAGCGTAAACGTCGAACCAGCGTAGAGCGCGTCCGAGCCTTCGACGAAACGAATCGATTCGCCCGTCAGCGCGACGTGATCGTAAATTTCA
This sequence comes from Acidobacteriota bacterium, assembly GCA_005790265.1. Classification (GTDB taxonomy): domain Bacteria; phylum Acidobacteriota; class Blastocatellia; order Pyrinomonadales; family Pyrinomonadaceae; genus SXVE01. The sequence goes on from SXVE01000103.1 coordinate 513, forward strand.
AGCCTTTGGTTTCGCTGTCTGGCACTAATTCGAGCATCGTTTTACCCCTCGCTTCTTTTATTCCGTTGTTTTTCTCAAATGCTGAGTTGATTTCAACGAACAGCCAGTCAACCGATTTGCTTGTTCGGTCACAAATCATTTCGATAATGCAAAAGCCAGCATCAATTGAATCGAACAGAGTACGGTATTTTTCTCCGGATTCGCGCAGAATTTTCACCGTTCGCGCTCGCTTGATTGATTCCCAGCAGCGATTGATGACCAATTCGATTAATTCGATTTCCCTCGCGCGTCCAAACGCGCGGCTGGTTTTGATGCACTGCCATTCCCGCCGCGAATCGCCCGTTTTTATGCAGCGGGGCGCTGACAACCGCCCGAATTCCGGTCTGTCGGTAAATTTCGAGACTTGCCGCCGTCCGCGTGTCCGCTTCGGTATCATTCACCACGTAAGGCTTATTTTCGCTCAATAGCTTCTGAGATTCCGCGCCGAATGCCGACATCCTAAATTCGCCGACGATGCTGAATGTCTCGCGAGTGTAATCGCCGGTGATGCGGAAACTGTCTTTGTCCGCTTCGACTTCGGCGTAGGCGCAACGGTTCGCGCCGAGAAATTCGCCAAGCGTCCGCGCCGTCGGCGCCATAATCTCGTCGGGGTCAGCGAGCGCCTGCAAAGCGAGATTGTGATTAGCCAGCAGACGCCATTTTTGTTCGGCGCGTTTGCGCTCTGCAATCTCGGCGGTGAAAACCGACAATCCGTCGGACGTCGGGTAAATACGATTCTCAAACCAGCGGGCAAACGGTGGATAGCAATTCTCGAAAACTCTGAGCTCCTGCTCTTTGAGCGCTAGTTTAATTTCACGGTGAAAAATATTGCCTGCAACATCGGGGAATAAGTCGAACAAAGTTTTCCCCAGGAACGACGCTTCCGGTATGTTAAACATTCGCGTCGTCGCTTCATTGACATACATGTAGCGCAAATCACGGTCGAACGTATAAAAAGCGTCGGCGATGCTCGACAAGATATTTTCGGTATGACGGAAAGCTTCGGCAAGTTTTTCCTCAGCGAGTTTTTGCGCCGTGTCGTCGCGCATCACTTTGCCGTTCGCCCAAAACTGGGAACCGTCTTTGTGGAGATGCCACCGTTTGTCTTTGGAACGTTCCGTCTGCTTTGCCGTTTCCATTTCCAAAACGTCCGCGCCCGCTGCGCGGTCTTCCGGCGTGAAAATAACGGCAATAGGCTCACCGAAGATTTCGCTTTCGGCGTACCCCAAAAGCCGCTCCGCGCCCGGATTCCAACTAATGACTATGCCTTCTGCATCCGTCATAAAAATTACGTAATCGGTAACGTTTTAGACAATTAAATGAAACAGTTCGGCTCTTTCGGGCGAAGGCGTGGTGGCAAAGGTGTTTGGCTAATGCATCAGTTTGGAATAGTGTTAATCTTAGTAAAACGGTTCATATACCAGATTTTTAGTAAAGTTTAGCGTTATAAAAAATTGTAATAATTGATGGAAATTTCCACAATCAGCCGAAAATCAATTACACCATTCCGCTCTTAAAATTTTATTGAAATACTGCCTACTAGAAAGCCACCTTTTTGAATTTGCTAATGAACGAAACGGAAAATGTTTTGTCGATCATTAAATTTCAACGCCGGTGTTTTTTGAACTCATTTACATACTTAAAAGCTCATTAACGCTTTTTGGTGAGTCGTCAACATCAAGCTAACACAAATCCAAACTGCCCGATGCAGGAACTTTTCGTGAATGCCGCAAAATATTCAAATTGAAGCGTCAGAGAAATCACGAAGGTATACTGCCTTCAAATACCCGGTACGTGTCCTCACGTGGAAGTTCAAGTGCGGCAGTGCACTAGACAGTTGAATGAGTCGAATGAATTATTACGTACGGAGATTGCAGAGCGCACTCAATCGGAGCAATCAAGAACTGGCTTTCTGCGAAAGATTGTCAAAACGCCGGAAGATGAAAGAAATCGCATCTCCGCGAGATTCAAGACCACGTCAGTCAGGAAATCACCGGACTACAAATACAACTTCAATTACTTCTCGACAAACACGAAAAAGATACGGAATTGACCGCAGGAATTATGAAAGTGCAATCAATAGCCGATCAGACTGATTCGGATGTTGATTTTCTGGCGTGGGAACTGCGTCCTTCACTGCTCGGTTATGTCGGGCTGCCAGTGGCGATTAATAAGGATCTTGAAGATTGGTCAAATCAGTTTGGCATTCCGGCTGAATTCAATCAAATCGGATTGGACGACAACCATTTACTTTCGGAACTAGAAATCAATCTTTACCGTATCGGTCAGGAGACTCTCAACTATACATTCAAACACGCCGTTTAATGGACTTGAAGATCAAACAGCTCCTTTTTATTATCAAAAACTCCTGTTTTTGGATTAAACAGTGACAAAGTACCAGAAATGACCCTTTTTGACACGGTTTAATAATCTCGCCAGAAACTGATAGACAAACCGTTTATTAAAGCGCACACTCACGGCGGAGAAAAATAAATGAGAAAAGAGAAATTCAGTTTAATAGCGATTGTTTTATTTCTGACGATTGCAGTGGCGGCGCTCACTTTCAAAACAGTAAACGCTCATCAGCAAGACAAAATTGAATACAACACGGTGTATGACTGCGGCGACAGCAGACCAAAATTCAAAGTCTTAAGCTGCAAAGGCGATATGTGCCAAGTCTATACCATCAAGGAATCTGCACCCGGCGGCGGTTATGAAAGCACGGTTTATCGCAATATAATCGAAGATACCTATATCAAGCGCGAAGGCTGCAAAACTAAAAACAGTTCTATCGTCCGTAACGAATTGAAGGAAAAAAAATCATCAGAAAATGAAACATCAGTCAAAGGGGAG
>SXVE01000104.1 GCA_005790265.1 Acidobacteriota bacterium
GAAGTCGGCGTCAAAAAGTTTGTCAGACGCTTTGAATTTACCGCGCCCGATGTTTTTGTTATTTCCGATGATGTTGAAACCGATGCGCCGAAAACGATCACGAGTTTTCTGCACGCGGACAATTCAATCGTCGAAAAATCAAAGAATTTATTTGAATTCGAGCCGACCGGAACGAGTCTTCTGGCGGAAATAATCGCGCCGAAAAACGCAGAAACGAAAATCGAAAAAAATATCCTAACCGCGCCGGGCAGACCGGGAAGCGTTGACAAAGGCGAACGCGAAGAACGCGGCGTGCGTCTGGCGATTTCGACGGCGGAAAAAGTCAGTAAAATGAAAATGGAAACGAAGCTGAAAGTGAAAAGAAAATAAAAACGCCGCCGGAAACGGTTAAAACAAAACAGAAAATGGAAAAAGTCCGCAATAAATTAAAAAATTGCGGACTTTTTCCATTTTCTGTTCTAAAAAAACGTTCCGCGATCAAATGTTTCGCATTAACGATATATTTGTCGTTGTGAAAATTGTCGGGCGAGCGAGGTTTTGTTTTTCTTAAGCGCGAAAAAAATTATAATATCTGTAAAAGACCAAACAAACGGAAAAAGGAGCAAAAAAGATGCAGGAAATTTGCGAACATCTAAAGCAGGTCACGAACCCGGAGCCGCGCACGCCGCACGGCTGCGAGGAATGTTTGAAAGCGGGCGACGATTGGGTGCATTTGCGTTTATGCGAGATTTGCGGGCACGTCGGCTGTTGTGATAATTCCAAAAACAAACACGCGACAAAGCATTTTCACCAAACGACGCATCCGATTATCAAATCGTTTGAACCGGGCGAAGATTGGGCTTATTGTTACCCGGACGAACGGTTTTACGAATCGCTTCCGAACGCTTAAATGCCAGCGGCACAAATGTTTACCGTTAAGAAAAATACCAAAAGGGAAAATTGATTATGGCAAAACCGGCAATCATCGCGGTTGATGACGATACGGAAGTCCTGCGGGCGGTCGAACGCGATCTGCGGCGAAAATACGCGGCGGATTACCGCATTTTGCGGGCGGACTCAGGACAAGTCGCGCTCGAAATTGTGCGCGAATTAAAAGTACGCAACGATGCGGTCGCGCTTTTTTTAGTGGATCAGCGAATGCCGGCAATGTCGGGCGTCGAGTTTCTGGAACAGGCGATCAAGATTTTTCCGGACGCCAAACGCGTGCTTTTAACGGCTTACGCCGACACGGACGCGGCGATTGCGGCGATCAACGATGCGGGAATCAATCATTATCTGCTGAAACCGTGGGATCCGCCGGAGGAAAATCTGTATCCGGTTTTAAGCGATCTGCTTGACGATTGGCGCGCCGATTACCGCCCGCCGTTTGAAGGAATTCGCGTGCTCGGCAATCGCTGGTCGCCCGCTTCGCACACGGTCAAAGATTTGCTCGCGCGCAATCATATTCCTTACGCGTGGCTCGATGTCGAAACGGCGGACGCGGACGCCGAAGTCAAACAGCTGCTCGCCTCGCTCGACGAAAACGAAAAAGCAAAACTGCCGCTGCTCGTGTTCGCCGACGGAACGAAAATGGCGCAGCCGGAACCGATTGAGGTCGCCGAAAAAGTCGGATTGAAAACGCACGCGACCGAAAGTTTTTACGATCTGGTGATTGTCGGCGGCGGTCCGGCGGGACTCGCCGCGGCGGTTTACGGAGCAAGCGAAGGTTTGCGCACGATTATGATCGAACGCGAAGCGCCGGGCGGACAAGCCGGAATGAGTTCCAAAATCGAAAATTACCTCGGCTTTCCGGCGGGACTTTCGGGCGGCGATTTAACGCGGCGCGCAGTTGCGCAAGCCAAGCGTTTCGGCGTGGAAATTCTCGCGGCGGAAGCGGAAAAAGTCTGCGTTGACGGAACTTACCGCAGCGTGCAGCTGACGAACAACAGTGAAATCAGCTGTCATTCGCTGCTCATCGCAACCGGCGTGCAGTGGCGCAAGCTCGACGCGCCGAACGTCGAAAAATTGACGGGCGCGGGAATTTATTACGGCGCGGCGATGACCGAGGCGATGTCGTGCCGCGACGAAGACGTTTATATCGTCGGCGGCGCGAATTCCGCCGGACAAGCGGCGATGTATTTTTCAAACTACGCCAGACAAGTCGTGATGCTCGTGCGCGGCTCATCGCTGAACGCTTCGATGTCGCAGTATTTGATTGATCAAATCAAGCAAACGCCGAATATTCGCGTCGAATATAATTCGCAAATCGCCGAAGTTCACGGCGACGATCATCTCGAAGCGATTTCGGTTTTCTGCTCGGAAAGCGGCGAAACGAACACGCATCCGGCAAGCTCGCTGTTTATTTTAATCGGCGCGATGCCGCACACGAATTGGCTCGACGGCGTGGTCGAACGCGACGAACGCGGATTTATTCTGACCGGCAGCGATTTGCTGCGCGACGGCAAACCGCCGAAAAACTGGAATCTTGAACGCGCGCCGAGTCTGCTCGAAACGAATATTCCGGGAATTTTCGCAGTCGGCGACGTGCGCAAAGGCAGCGTCAAACGCGTCGCCTCCGGCGTCGGCGAAGGTTCGGTGGCGATTTCCTTCGTTCATCAATATTTGAGCAAAGTAGTCTAAAAACGGTGTAAAAAAATGGAAGTTAGCGAAACAATCAGCGAAACAATCGAAGCGGCGGAAACGAACGAACCGATGGAAGGCGTCGGCGTGCCGATTCCGGTCGGTGCGGTCGAACATCAAACGGCGGATGCCGTTCACTACGAAAATTGTTCGTGCGTCGAAGCTCTGCGGCGCGTCGAAGTTTTCGCCGATTTACCGTTTGAACAGCTCGAATGGTTTATCGAAAACGCCGACGAGCGCGTTTTGGAAGCGGGCGAAATTCTATTTCGCAAAGGCGACGCGGCTGACACGATGGTGATTTATCTCGAAGGCGAAGTTCACGCGTCGCGCAGTGAAAACGCTTTGGACGGCTACGTTTACATCGCGCGCGCCGGTGAAGCGGCGACCGAAGTGAGCGGCAGATTGCCGTTTTCGCGAATGAAGGAAATCAAAGCGACCGGGCGCGCCGTGGTCAAAACGCGCGTGCTGTTGTTTCCCGTCGAGCTGTTTCCCGAACTAATCGTGCGAATGCCGGTTTTAGCCGAAAGATTGGTCTGGATTATGACCGACCGCGTGAGGGAAACGACGCAGGCTGACGAGCGGCGCGACAAATTAATGGCGCTCGGCAAACTTTCCGCCGGTCTCGCGCACGAACTCAATAATCCGGCGGCGGCGCGGCGCACGTCCGATGAATTGATGCAGACGCTCGAGAGTTTGCGCGTCGCCGATTTGAATTTGTGCCGTCACAATTTAACGCACGAGCAGCGCGAAGAATTGTCCGGTTACGAATGCGCGGCGATCAGCGAAACCGCCGAGAATTCGCCGAACGCAAACGCGCTTTTCTTGAGCGACCGCGAAGATGAATTGACCGCCTGGCTCGAAAAACGCGGCATCGAAAACGCCTGGGAATTGGCTTCGACGCTCGCCGATTCGGGAATCAGCGTTAACAAACTCGAAAAAATCGCCGCCGATTTCGCGCCCGAAGCGGTGAAAGACGTTTTGACGCGCATCGTCGTGCAGATTACCGTTTCGCGGCAGGCGAGCGAAATTAAAACGAGCGTCACCCGAATTTCCGACCTCGTCGGCGCGATCAAAGAATATTCGTATATGGATCAAGCGGCAATTCAGAATATTGATTTGCACAAAGGATTGGACAACACGCTGTTGATCTTAAAACACAAACTGAAATCAAAAAGCGTCACCGTCGTTCGCGAATACGCCGCGAATCTGCCGAAGATTACGGCACACGGCAGTTTGCTGAATCAGGTTTGGACGAATTTGATTGATAACGCCGTTGACGCAATGCCGAGCAGCGGCGGCAGATTGAAAATTATGACGCGTCTCGAACCCGAAGACGTTCTCGTCGAAATCCGCGATAACGGCGCGGGCATTCCGCCGGAGATTCAATCGCGCATCTTCGAGCCGTTTTACACAACCAAACCCGTTAACGAAGGAACCGGCTTGGGTCTCGACGCCGTGGCGCGAATCGTTCGCAAACATCACGGCAACGTTCGTTTTGAAACCAAACCGGGCGACACTTGTTTTCAAGTGCGTCTGCCGCTCACGCAAAAATAATTTCGGTTGATTTGGTATTACAGCGAAAAAATAAAAAGGCGATTCATTGCGAATCGCCTTTTTATTTTTTGCGGAAAATACTTTGATAAACTGTTTTATTTCGCTCCGCCGGAAAGTTTGCCGATCAAAGTAAACAGCGGCAGATACATCGAAATAACGATTGAGCCGATGGTGACGCCGAGGAAAGCGATCAGCGCCGGTTCGATCATTGCGAGCAAATCGGCGATTGCCGTATCAACTTCGTCTTCGTAAAAATCGGCGATTTTGCCGAGCATCGCGTCGAGCGCGCCGGTTTGTTCGCCGACGCCGACCATTTGACCGACCATGTGCGGAAACACATCGGTCGCTTTAAGCGGTTCGACAAAATTTTCGCCGCGTTCGACACCGGCGCGCACTTTCAGAATCGCGTCTTCGATAATAACGTTGCCGGCGGTTTTCGCCGTGATATCGAGCGATTGCAGAATCGGAACGCCGGAGGAAAGCAGCGTCGAAAGAATACGGGAAAAGCGCGCGACGCCGATTTTGCGCAGAATGGCGCCGAAAATCGGCAGTTTCAACATCAATTTATCAATCTGCCAGCGACCGTTCGGCGTTTTATAATAGTAACTGGTCGCAACGGAAGCGCCGACCAAAGTCACGAGAATTCCCAAGCCGCCCCAACCGGCGAGAAATCCGCTGATGCCCATCACGATTCTGGTCGGCAGCGGAAGCAGTTCGCCCGGACCCAAAAGACCGAGAAAAATCTGTTCAAACTGCGGAATCACGACGATCATAATTACCGCGATGGCGATAATTGCGACGGCAATCACTGCCGCCGGATAAATCGAGGCGGAAATGATGCTTCGTTTGAGCTTGACCATTTTTTCGATCAAAGTCGCGAGCCGCTGCAAAATCAAATCGAGCACGCCGCCCGTTTCCCCGGCTTCGACCATGTGCGTATAAAGATTGTCGAAAACCTTTGGATATTTCTGCATCGCGGCGTGCAGCGTCGCGCCTTCTTCGACGTGCTGCCGAACTTGATGCAGAACTTCTTTGAAATACGCGTTCTGCTGCTGATCCGCCAAAATGTCGAGACACTGGACGAGCGGCAAACCCGCGTCAATCATCACGGAAAATTGACGCGTGAAAATGGCTAATTCCTTAGCTTTGACTTTTTTGTTGCGTCCGAGCTTCGGAATGGCGATTTCGCGCCCTTTTTCCGAAGCCTGCGTCATCACAATCTGCTCGCGCCGCAGCAGCGAACGCAGCTCGTCCTGACTGGCGGCATCTTTTTCGCCGGAAACCATTTCATTCAAGCGATTTCGACCTTTATAAACGAATGTAGGCATTTCTTTATTTTTAGCTCCTCAATGATTGGAATTAAAAATTAAAAATTAAAAATGCGAAAAGCGCAGTAATTTCTAATTTTTAATTTTGCATTTTTAATTTTTATCGAACCGGCGGGCGCGAGCCGATTGGACGACCCTGCGCGTATGGACTTCCGGCGGCATTCGGCGCGCCCGGTCGGGCTTGTCCGCCGTAAGAATTGTTTAATCCTGAACCGCGCTCGATCAAATCTTTCAGTTCGTCGGCGTTTGACGAACGCTGCATCGCGGTTTCGAGCGTGATTAAGCGTTTGTGATGCAGCGTGGCGAGCGCCTGATTGAACGTCTGCATTCCGAATTTATCCTGTCCGGTCTGCATCATCGAATAAATCTGGTGAATTTTGTCTTCGCGAATCAGGTTGCGGATTGCGGCGTTCGGAATGAGAATTTCCAAACCCATCACGCGACCGTCGTTGGACGCTTTCGGCAGCAGCGATTGGCAGAGAATTCCTTCCAGAACCAGCGACAACTGCGTGCGCACCTGCGATTGCTGGGCTGACGGAAAAACGTCAATGATACGGTTAATCGTCGAATAAGCCGAATTCGTGTGCAGAGTGGCGAACGTCAAGTGACCGGTTTCCGCAATGCGCAGCGCCATTTCAATCGTTTCGAGATCGCGCATTTCGCCAACAAGCACAACGTCTGGGTCTTGACGCAGCGCGCTGCGGAGCGCGTGGCTGAAACCGTGCGTGTCGGCGGCGACTTCGCGCTGATTGACGATGCAGTTTTTGTGGTTGTGCAGAAATTCAATCGGGTCTTCAATCGTTAAAATATGTTCGTGGCGTTCCTCGTTAATTTTATCAACCATCGCGGCGAGCGTCGTTGATTTCCCCGAACCGGTCGGACCGGTGACGAGCACCAAACCGCGCGGCTTTTTGCACAAATCCGACACGACTTTCGGCAAGCCGAGCGCGTCAAACGATTTGATTTCATAAGGAATCGCGCGAAAAACCGCGCCGACCGCGCCTTTTTGATTGAATAAATTGGCGCGAAAGCGCGACATTCCTTTTAGTCCGAATGAAAAGTCGAGTTCCAGATTTTCTTCAAAACGATGTTTTTGCGCGTCGGTCAAAACCGAGTAGGCGAGCCGTTTCGTCTCGCTCGGCGTCATTACGGCAAAGCCGGGAATGACCGAAAGATGTCCGTGAACGCGCACCTGCGGCGGCGCATTCGTCGTCAAATGCAGATCGGATCCGCCCATATCGGTCATTTTTCGCAAAAGTTCGGGAAGCGAAATCTGATTTTCCGGATTAACTTGCTGTTGCTCGAAGTTCATAAATTTGTAGGTGATAAATGGTAGAAAAGCAGTCAGTAAATAGAAAAAAGTAGTTATTGATCGGAAGAAATAAAAAGTAGATGATGATCGGTATAAATTGGAAAACAATCGGTCGAGAGCGGAAAAGCATTTTGTTGAAAGTAGAAAGCAGCCGGTTTTTCGCTGCAAAAATCAGCGGCTTCGACGGGCAAAATACGATTGTCAATCGCCAATCTGCCGGCTGCTTTCTACTTTTTCTTTACTCTCGGCTTTATTTGAATGCCGCTTGCTGCGCGGTTTGAGTGCGGCGCTGAAGCGAATTGATGACTTTTTCCGATTCTTCCGCGAGACGTTCCGAAGCATCAGTCGGCGCGTTGGTCGCGACGCTGTAAATGCGTCCTTCAACTTCAGTAAAATAAAACATTCGCGATTGAACCGTGCCGCTTTCCTGAGTTTGCGCGACGACGACGTAAACTTTTTTGCCGCCGATTTCTTTCTGGTAATCGTTGACGACCCAGCCGTTTTCCCGAACCATTTTGTCAATCACCGTGCGGCGCAGAGATGCCGTCGGAACGCCGCCGACCGCTTTGTTTCCCGTGTAGCCGTTTTCGCCGTTCATCGCCGGACCGACCACGGAAATCGCCGCCGAACCGATTTGCGCGCCTTTGCCGTCATCAACTTTGAACTGCAATTCGTTCGGCGAGTTTTGACCGGATTTCCAGCCATTCGGAGCCGCGTCGCCGGTTGGCAGAACCGCCTGCGTTTTGCTTTCGGCTGATTTCGATTTTGTCGCCGCCACCGATTTGCCGTCGCCGTTTGCCATTCGTCGCGCTTTCGCCAAACGGATTTGGCGCAGACGCATCAGGCGTTTGCGTTTCGCCGTCGCCGCGCGTCGTTTTTTGCGTTTATTGTATTCGCGCCACC
>SXVE01000105.1 GCA_005790265.1 Acidobacteriota bacterium
GAAACGCTATCAATTCGCGCCGCAAATTCTCGGCGCTGACGAAGACGCAACGGAAATCGTTTTGCAGGCGGAAACGGAAACGACGAAACAGATTGCGCGGTCGGGCGCGAAGCAGTAAACACAATCGCCTGTCATTCACTATGCCGTTCGATCAGGACGAAATTCCTGAACGGCGAACAACAAGAAAGGAAAGAATCGTTTTTTTGCACCGAAGAAACGATTCTTTCCTTTTGCGCATTGCGCCGAACGAGAAATTTACGTTTAAACAGCCGGAAGACAAAATAATAAAAGACAAAATTGCCGCAAGCAGTGTAGAATATGCGAACTCTTCGCAAGAACAATCAAATTATGAAATACGAAAAAGTCAAAAATTATTACAACGGCACGTTTCACGAAAGCAGCGCGAACAATTTTTTGGATGTCGTTTCGCCGGTTGACGGCAAATTATTGTCGCAAGTGCCGATGTCGAGCGCCGAAGAATTAAACGCGGCGGTCGAATCGGCGAAAAATGCGTTTGAAAAATGGAGCCAGACGCCGATCAAAGAGCGCGTGCAGGTGTTTTTTCGTTACCGATATTTGCTCGAACAGAACTTTGAAGAATTGACGAATCTGGTCGCCGAAGAGAACGGCAAAACTTATGACGAAGCGAAAGCGGAAGTCGAAAAATCTATCGAGCTGACCGAGTTTGCGTGTTCGATGCCGCAGCTCGTTTCGGGCGAGATTTTGGAGGTGTCAAAAGGCGTCGAATGCCGCACAGAGCATTATCCGTTGGGCGTCGTCGCGTCAATCGTGCCGTTTAATTTCCCTTTGATGGTGCCGAACTGGACGATGCCGAACGCGCTCGTTTTGGGCAACACGATGATTATGAAGCCTTCGGAATTAGTTCCGCTTTCGTGTCTGCGAATGGCGGAACTTTTGAAGGAAGCCGGTTTGCCCGACGGCGTTTTTAACATCGTCAACGGCGGCAAAGAAATTGTTGAAGCGATTTGCGCGCACAAAGATATTGAAGCCGTCAGTTTTGTCGGTTCGACCAAAGTTGCGAAACTCGTTTACCAGCAGGCGACGCATAATCTAAAACGCTGCATTGCGCTCGGCGGCGCGAAAAATCATCTGTTCGTGCTGCCAGATGCAAATCCTGCGATGACGGCGACGAATGTCACCGCTTCAATGTCGGGCTGCGCCGGACAGCGCTGCATGGCGGCGTCGGCGATGCTCGCAGTCGGCGATGTCGAGCCGATAATAGCGCAAATCTGCGACGAATCGCGCAAAATCGTTCCCGGCGTAAACCTCGGCGCGGTGATTTCCAAAGCCGCCAAAGAACGCATCGAAAATTATATTTCCGAAGCCGAATCGCAGGGCGCAAAAATTCTCGTTGACGGACGCAACGCAGTCGTCGAAGGGAAGGAAAACGGAACTTATGTCGGCGCGACCGTGATTGATTTCGTTACACCCGAAATGTCAGTTGCGAAAGAAGAAATCTTCGGTCCGGTGATTTCGATTATGCGCACCGAAAATCTCGACGAAGCCTTAAAAATCGAAAACGCAAATCCATACGGCAACGCGGCTTCGGTTTTCACCCAAAGCGGCGGCGCGGCGCGTTATATTATGGAAAAAGCGAGCGCCGGAATGATCGGCGTCAACATCGGCGTTCCCGTTCCGCGCGAACCCTTTTCTTTCGGCGGCTGGAACGATTCACGCTTCGGCGCGAACGACATCACCGGCAAAAGCTCAATTGAGTTCTGGACGAAGCTCAAAAAGACGACGACCAAATGGAACGCTGAAGCCGGAATAAATTGGATGAGTTAAGAAACATAGCCGCGAACAGACACGAAGAATTTTATGAAACCACAGATGTTCACAGATAAACACGGATTTAAGAAAGATAAATAAATTGGTTTTGAAATGGTTTTATCCTCTTTTTATCTGTGTCTATCTGAGAACATCTGTGGTTAAATATTCCTCTCTTTTTCGTGTTCTTTTCGTGTTTGTTCGTGGCAAAATGAATCAGGAGAAAAACTATGTCGAGAATAATTAAATGCGGTTTGATTCAAGCGCACAACGTCGCGCCGACGGATGCGCCGATTGAGGAAATTAAAAAATTAAACGTCGAGCATCAGATGAAAATGGTCGAAGATGCGGCGACGCAGGGCGTGCAAATGCTTTGTTTTCAGGAGATTTTTACGACGCCGTATTTCTGCGCCGAACAGCAGACGCGTTGGTATGAAGCGGTCGAGAAAGTTCCCGACGGCAAGACCGTGCAGATGATGCAGTCGGTCGCGAAAGAAAAAGGAATGGTTTTGATCGTTCCCGTTTACGAAGAAGAAATTTCCGGCATTTATTACAACACCGCCGCCGTCATTGATGCCGACGGCAAATATTTGGGGAAATATCGCAAGACGCATATTCCGCACGTCGCGCCCGGTTTTTGGGAGAAATTTTATTTTCGTCCGGGAAATTTGGGCTATCCGTGTTTCGACACGGCGTTTGCGCGCATCGGCGTTTATATTTGCTACGACCGCCATTTTCCCGAAGGCGCCAGATGTTTGGGCTTAAACGGCGCGGAAATTATTTTTAATCCGTCGGCGACCGTCGCCGGACTTTCGGAATATTTGTGGAAATTGGAGCAGCCCGCGCACGCCGTCGCCAACGGTTATTTCGTCGGCGCGATCAACCGCGTCGGCACGGAAGCGCCCTGGAACATCGGCGAATTTTACGGGCAATCGTATTTCTGCGATCCGCGCGGTCAGATGCTCGCCGTCGGCGCGCGCGATCAGGATGAACTCGTCGTGGCGGATTTAAAGATGGATTTGATTCGCGAAGTCCGCAACACCTGGCAGTTTTTCCGCGATAGAAGACCGGACGCTTACGGCGAAATTGTGGCTGATTAGTTTTATGAGTTACACAGTTGAAAAACATCCTTTAAATGTTAAAGGAAAATA
>SXVE01000106.1 GCA_005790265.1 Acidobacteriota bacterium
CCCGTTTCGCTGATCGCGGCGGCAACGGCGCTTTCAATTTCTTCAGTTGACGCCGCCTGCGGCAAATATTCCTGCAAAACGGCGAGTTCGGCTCGTTCTTTCTGCGCCATTTCATCGCGACCGGCTTTTTCAAATTGCTCAATTGAATCTTTGCGCTGGTTGACGAGTTTTTGCAAAACGCGCGTGCTTTCTTCTTCGCTCAATTGGTAATCGGCGCTCTTTTTGTTCGCCTCGTTCATCAGCGCGGCTTTCGCCATTCGCAAAACCGATAAACGCTCGGCATCTTTCGCTTTCATCGCGACGGTTAAATCGCTGGTAATCGTGTCTTTTAAGCTCATTAATAAAAAATCTCCTTACGCAAAGATTCTAGCCGACTTGCAAGTCGGAAGTCCAAATGTCCGCGCGTTGAAAGTGTTTATTTATATAATTCGGCGGTCTATGGTAAGCTGTGAAGTCTTATTTTTCCTATGAAAACGAGTTGGATTCTAGCGTTCGCGGCAGGCGTGATTTTGGCTCTTCTCGCCATTTATCCGCAAATCAATCTGAAAAATATTCGCGGAGATGACTGGCAGGGCGTTTTCGCTTCGTGCGATCTGGACGAAATGGCGTATGCATCGTATTTACAGGCGCTGATTGACGGGCGTCCGCGCCGCAGCGATCCGTACACCGGACGCGACGATTCGCCGTCCGATCCGCAACCGGAATCGCTGTTTTCGATTCAGTTCGTCCCCGCTTATTTGGTGGCGATACCGGCGCGCGTTTTCGGGCTTTCGGCAGTGCAGGCGATGCCGTATGTTTCGGCTTTTGCGGCTTTTTTTACCGCGCTCGCGCTGTTCTGGCTGATCGTTTCGATTACCGAAGACGAATACATCGCTTTCGCCGGAACTCTGATCGTGATCGTCGGCAGCGCTCTGGTCATCGGCATCGGAGCCATCAACGGTTTTTACGAAAACGGCGTCGCTTACCCGTTTTTTCCGTTTTTGCGCCGTTACATACCGAGCGTCGCTTTTCCCTTTTTGTTCGCCTTTTTCGCTTGTTTGTGGAACGGCTTAAAAACCGAAAATCGAAACGCGAAAATGATTTACTCGGCAGCGGCAAGCGTTCTTTTTGCGTTACTCGTCTTTTCGTATTTTTACGTTTGGACGGCAGCCGCAGCGATTTTAGGCGGATTAACGCTGTGCGTGATGATTTTTCGCACGGAACATCGCCGCCGTGATTTAACTTTTCTCTTTATCACCGGAGCCTTTTCGTTGCTCGCGCTTGTTCCGTACGCGATGCTTTTAGCAAATCGCGACGAAACGATGGACAAAGCCCAGTTGCTGGTTTTCACGCGTCGTCCCGATTTGCTACGTTCGGTTGAAATCATCGGTTATCTCGTGTTAACCGCGACGGCGCTGGCATTGTGGCGCAAACACGCTCATCTTGCTGATCGAAAAGCATTTATGATCGGCGCATTCGCTCTGTCGCCGCTGCTCGTGCTGAATCAGCAAGTTTTGACCGCGCGTTCGCTTCAGCCGTTTCACTACGAATTTTACGTGATAAATTACGTCGTTTTACTGGCAATTGTGCTAATCGCCGCGATTTTTTGGCGAAAATTTCTTTTCGGCAGAAACAGGTTGTCTTTTATTTTGCTGACGCTGATTAGTACGGTAGCGATTTTTTGGGGTTATATCGAAGCGCGCGAAACCAGCGCGTTTTGGGATTCGGCGAACGTTCAGCGCGACGAAGCGATGCCGGTCAATTTGCATCTGCGCGCTTTGGCAAATGATAATTTCGCGGCGGCAAAACAACAAATAACTCTCAACTTGGATCCGCTGCAAGCCGACGGGCAACCGACGGTCGCGCCGCAATCGCCGCTTTGGGCGCGTCATCAGCACGTTTTTGCCGGGCTCGAATCCTGGGAAGAAAACAAATTGCGTTATTACCAACTGCTTTATTATTCGGATTTGGACGCCAACTGGCTGCGCCGTTCGCTGATCGGTTGCCGAAATATCGAAGCGTGTATGGCGCTTTTCGGTTGGGATAGATTCAACGCGCGGCTTTCGGCAAACGCTAAACCTCTGACTCTTCCCGAAATTGACGCGGAAGTTGCGGAATACGCCGCCTTCTATCGTGATTTTGATCGGGAAGACGCCGAAAAGTTTCCTCTTTCTCACGTTATCATTTACTCGGAGATGAACAGCCCGCTGGAAAATCTGGATCGCTGGTACGAAAGAAGCGAAGTTAAGACTTTTGGTAAATATCAAATTTACCAATTAAATCTCACTAAGACTGAATAATGCAAAGCTGTTTTATAACAAAAATTGAACAATAAAAAAACCGCCACAATCGGGCGGTTATGAATATTATTGCTAAAATAAATATAATTACTAATGTTTATGCGGCAAGAAGATCGTTTGATGTTTCGGCAAAAACTCTTCTGCCGTTTAATGCGTCGTCAATTATTTCGCGAACTGCTGATGCGTCTGGATTGACGTCCATTCGGACGCACGCCCGAAGATGTCTGATGATTCCTTCGGTCGCAATCTCCAAAGGCGCGCCTGATAATTTCGCAAAACGACGTGCTTGAATATGATCAATCTGCAAAATTTTTTCTTGTAATGTCATTGCTTTAGCTGCTGCTGCCACTTTTATTGTGTTCTCCTTTCCAAAATAAGTACCCGCTTGGTCTTCGTTGTAAATGACAACAAACTATTAGAAAAGCCGTAAAAATTGAACTTTCCACCTGTAATTAGTTGAAAAAATCAATTATTAAGTTGCTAAAATTATAAGTCTAACAGTCGGTCTCTCAACTTTTGTAATGGAATGTTAACAAATAAATATTTTTTTGTCACCATTTTTTTTGAAATTTGTGACTTTTTTCTCAAAGGCATTAAACAACAAAACAAAAGCTTGATGAATTTGTTCAACTCATCAAGCCTTTGTTTTTAATTTAGAAATGTTTGGGAAAATTTATTTTTCGCCGACCGCATCTTTCATCGCTTTGCCAAGACGAAATTTGACGGTTGTTTTGGCGGCGATTTTGATCGGTTCGCCGGTTGCCGGATTGCGACCTTCACGCGCTTTTCTCGTTGCTTTAACTAACTTGCCAAATCCGGGAAGAGTAAATTCGCCGTTTTCTTTTACTTCGCTCGCGGCTAATTCAGCCAGTGCGTCAAACATTCCTTTAACGTCCGCTTTTTTTATTCCGGATTTTTCCGACAATTGATTGACGATTTCCGTTTGCGTCATTCGTTTTGCTGCTGTAGCCATAAACTAATCTTGCCCTCCAAATGTTCTTCGTAAAAATTTAAGTATTTTACTAATTCAGTATTTGCCCGTTTTACATGCGGACACAAAAGGCGTTAAACCAACTAAAAATAATTGGTCGGGGCGAGATGATTCGAACATCCGACCTCTCGGTCCCAAACCGAGCGCACTACCAGGCTGTGCTACGCCCCGCCTCAAAATCGTTTCATAGAAGAAACAACTCCAAATGCCGAATTCTACAGATGAAAAAGGTGCTGGTCAAGTCAACTGCCGATAAAATCCTGCAAACAACGAATTGTCTGCGCCATCGCCAGCGCGCGGTGACTGATTTTTTGTTTCGTTTCGTTCGTTAATTCGCCGAAAGTCTGCTCAAAGCCGGTCGGGATAAAAATCGGATCGTAGCCGAATCCGTTTGTGCCGCGCGGCGCGATAGAGATTTTTCCGGTGCAGACGCCTTCCGCCGCAAAAATAATGTTTCCGTTTTCGTCGGCAAAAGCCATCGCACAAACGAAACGCGCTGCTCGATCTTGGCTGCGCGACGATTCTATTTCGCGGAGAAGTTTTTTGATTTTCTCCTCGCTCGTCGAATCTTTTCCGGCATAACGAGCGGAGAAAACGCCGGGCGCGCCATCGAGCGCCGCGACTTCCAATCCCGAATCGTCAGCCAGCGCCGGTAAATTACACTGTCGCGCGTAGCTTTGCGCTTTTAACCGCGCGTTTCCGGCAAACGTGCTGCTCGTTTCTGCGGGTTCAAAACTGTCGGGAAACTCGTTTAAGTTGTGCAGGGAAACCGGCAGACTTGACAACAGATTTTCCATTTCTGCAACTTTTCCGCTGTTTTTCGTGGCGATCAGCAGTTGTAAATTTTTTTTAATCATTGGCAGATTAACGGTTTTTTTATCGTCTCGAAAGCGATTCGCCGAATCAATTCGTCTTTGAATTCACCGCGCAAAAGCGATTGACGAGTCGGCGGCGAACAAATGACAAACCGACTTTTTTTATTGCCAAAAGCCGCCGAGACAAGGTATAAATGAAAGAGCGGATAATTTCGCCGCTCTCGCCCATTTTATCTGACTTACTTCTTGCGAGGAAATCCAGTCTTGGAAGCCGTTCTGACTCAAACCCGACAAAATATTAACAACACGATTTCCGCGTCCGTCGCGGCGGAAGATAAGTTTGTCTTATTTTCATCGTCGTTTGATGCCGAACAGCTCGTTTTCGAGCTGGGTTTATGGCTTTCCGGTCTCGAAAGTTTTCTCAATGTGCGCAACAATTCGCTGACTGACGCGGGACGCGCCAAAGGCGCGGCGCGCGATTGGACGAAAGAATTTCGGCTGACGCATTCGACGCTTTTGCTTTGTTCAAAATTGAATTTTCAGCTTGGCAAAACACTGCGCGAAAACGAAGCGCGTGCGTCGGCGGCGGAAAATTCGCATACAGCGAAAGGTGAAAGCTTCATCACAACAGAAGATATTCACCAATTATCGCTCGGATTAAAAGATTCGATTTTGCTCAATGAAAGTTTGCTGCGCGCCGCTCCGCTTCGTTTCGGCGAATGGACGGCGTGGAGCGGTTTTTTGAGCGAACGACTCAAATCAACCGCCAGTTTTGAGAAATTAATCAAAGCGGCGGAAAAATCCGGCGAAGAATCTCTGCCCGAAGTTTTGCGCCGCACTTTCAATAATCGTCCGCTGACGGAACAATACGATTTGCAAAGCATTCTTCAGCGTTTCGCCAAAATCTTGAAATGGCTCAGCGTGATCGGCAAAATGCTCGAACGCGACGAGCCGCTTAAACCGTCGCTGCTGATTTTCGCGCGCGTTCATGAACAAATTCAGGAAATGATCGGTTATGTTAATAATCGTCTGCTGCGTTTTTCCGGCGAGGAAAACGAACTTTTCAGCGTGCTCGACGGCGCGGCTTACACGGCTTCAATCGAGCTGAAAAAGGTTTACAATCAGGAATTGACCAATCTCGTCGGCATTCGTTCGATGCCGTCGGTTTACGCGAAAATCGAAACGGCTTATTCGCTGCTCAACGACAGTTTTCAGCAGACTTTGGTCGGATTCGCGCGTCTGCTCGATCCGAGCGTCGAAGCGGAAAAAATATTTCCGAATTTCTACGTCAAATACGAACAATCGGTAATTTTGCGGCAGGATTTATGGAGTATTTTGCAAGCAGTGCAGCGCGTAGAGCACGCTCCGGAAAAAACAGAGATCGCCGCGCTCAATGAAATTCTGACGAGATTTCTGCGCGGCTCGCTCCACTTTTTGTTTTACAAAGATAAAGAAACGGTCGAAAGATTCGTCGAAGAAATTCTCGTTACGACCGACAAAAAAGACTTGGTTCCGATTCTCCACCGCTTCGGCGCTTACCTCGAAACGCTTTTCGGGCAAGTCAATATGCGCGCAGTTCTGGCAAATCATCCGTTCCAAATTTAAGAATTGAAATTCAAGATCCGAATTTCCCGTGTTTACAATCTCGAAACTCAAATATTAAATACTGAAATTAAATTTCTGTTCTTAAATTCCAAATCTTGAATCCCAAATCACAAATCTCACTGCGACCGAAGCGTGCCGAGCGGTTTGCGGAAAAGCACGTCGAAACTGGAGATCGCGCCGACGATCATTACGAGCAATGCGGTGATTCCAACTCCGGCAAACATCAAAACGAAATCAAATTCCCACTGAATTTCCAACACAAATTCGGAAACGGCGAACGACAGCAGCGTCGCGAAAACCGAACCGATTATTCCCGCCAAAATTCCCAAAATTCCGTATTCGGCGAAAAGAATCGCTGCCAAAGTAAATCTTTTCGCGCCGAGCGTTTTCAAAATCGCGTTTTCGTAAATGCGCTGCGATTTGGTCAGCGCGATTGAGCCGATCAAGATTAAAATTCCGCTTAAAATCACGAAGCTGCCGACGAATGAAATCGCCAAAACAAAATTATTAACAAGTTTTTGAATTGCCGCGACAATATCGGCGACATCGAAAATCTGGACGTTGGGAAACGCGTCAATCACGCTGCGCTGAAGCCGCTGGCGTTCGGTTTCCGGCAATTTCGTCAGCACGTTGGCGGCGAAAGTCTGCGGCGCGGATTCGAGCGCGCCGGGACGAAACACGAAAATAAAAACCGTGCGCGTGTTGCGCAAATCAATTTTGCGCACGTTGGCGACGCGCGCCGTCACTTTTCTGCCGGAAACGTCGAAAGTTACCGAATCGCCGACCGCGACATTTAAGCGGCGTGCCATATCTTCTTCGACGGAAACTTCCGGAATCGCGGAAACTTCGTCGTTCCACCAATTACCGGCGATTACGGTTTCATTATTGTCGAGATTCGGACGATACGTAACGGCAAATTCGCGTCCGATTTGTCCGCGCTGCTGCCGCGTTTCGCGATTGGAAAAATCAATCGGTTCGCCGTTGACGAAGGCGACGCGCGCGCGAACGGTCGGCAAAGTTTGCGCCGCTTCGCCGGTTTTTTCTTCGAGAATGCGGCGCAGCTCGTCAATCTGGCTTTTTTGCACGTCAATAATAAAAAGACTCGGCAGCGTTTGATTGCGCGTAAAATCGAATTCGCGCACCAAATTCGTTTGCAGAGATTGCACCGCGAGCACGACGAACGCGCCGAGACCGACGGCGAGCAGAATAATTCTCGTTTGATTGCCCGGACGATACAAAGAATTGATCGCCTGCGCGACGGAAAACGAGCCGAAACTGCGAAATCGTTTCAAAATCAGGGTAAGCGCGACGGCGGCGAGATACAAAAACGCGGAAGTCGCGCCCAAACCGACGAGAAAAAACGCGCCGATTTTCAGCGAACCGGCTTGCCACGCCGAAATCGAAAGCAGTCCGGCGAGCGAAACCGCCGCGAAAATTGATTTCGTCAAATCGAGCCGCCTGGTTTTTTCGCCGGTCGCGTCGTGCAGCAGCAGACGCGGTTTGATATTGCGCACCTGCAAAAGCGGTAGGGCGGAAAAAAGCATCGAAATCAAAACGCCGAGCAACACGCCTTGTAATGCGATGGAAATGTTGACCGCGTAACTCATCGAGGCGGGCAGCGCGTCGTTAAACTGCGATTTGGCAAACCACAAAAAACATTGCGCGAGAAAAATTCCGAACAAACTGCCCAAAAATCCGAGCGTTAGAATCTGCAAGAGATAAACCGTGATAATGCGCGTGCCCGAAGCGCCCAAACATTTCAGAACGGCGACCGATTTTCGTTTCTGCTCGACGAAAACGCGTGCGACGTTCCACACGCCGACGCCGCCGAGAACCAGAATCAGCAAACCGGTTAACGATAAATAATTTTCCGTGCGCGTGAATTGCTCGCTTAAATTTTCCTGCGTTTCGCGATACGACTGAACGCGCAGAATCGAGCCGCGCGTACTTTCGCGCAGCTGCGCGACGAGTTCGGTCGGATTGTCCGCCGTGCGGTAAAGAATCGAGCGGCGAATCCGGCTTCCGCCCGTCGTGATTCCGGCGGAATCAAACGCCGATTTTTCGATAAAAACGCGTGGTCCGAGACGAAATCCGCTCGCGCCGCCCGGTTCCGATTCAAACGTCGCGCGAATTTCAAAAGTGCCTTCGCCGATCTGAATTTTATCGCCGACTTTGACGTTCAAACTTTCCAACAACAGCGGCGAAACGACCGTGCCGCCGTTTTTTAAGAGCGCGAAATCAAACGGCTTGCCGCCCGCAATTTGAAAATCGCCGACGAGCGGAAACGGCGGCTCAATGCCTTTTAATTCGACCGCCGACAGCGTTTCGTTCGCCGCGTCAATCGGTTTTGCCATCGCCGACGTGGAAATCGTTTCATTGCGCGCCTCGACGATGTTTGATTTGCCGATGACCGCTTCGATTTTCTCGATGTCGGACGGAGAAAAATCGTTGGTCGAGCTGATTTCCAAATCGGCGGTCATCAAAGCGCGCGCGTCGCCGCCGACTGCTTGGCTGAGATTTTGCACGAGCGAGCGCAGCGCGACGACCGAACCGACGCCGATGGCGATGCACAAAAAGAAAAACAAAAGCCGCCGCCACGACGAACGAATTTCCCGCCAGGTCAAATTAAAAATAAAATTCATAAATCTTTCTTATAGCCACAGAAGGCACAAAAGACGCAAAAAAATTGAAACGGAAAAAGGAAATGGGACGCAGATAAACGCGGGTCAAGCGGATTTTCGCTGATAAATCTTTTTATTAAAATTAAATCCGTGAAAATCCGCTGAATCCGTGTTTATCTGCGC
>SXVE01000107.1 GCA_005790265.1 Acidobacteriota bacterium
AATGCTCGAAACGTTCGACGATGCCTTTCGGCAGTTCGGAAACTTCGTGATACTGTTCGTAAACTTTGTCGCCTTTTAAGGTCGCGATGATTTTGTCGTCGGCTTCGTGGTCGTCAATCAGACAAAATCCGCCGATCGGTTTCGCCTTCAAAATAATGTCGCCGCGCGGAATGTGATGTTCCGACAAAATCAAAATGTCGAGCGGGTCGCCGTCGCCGTCGCTGACGTTTTGCACGCCTTTTTCCCTCGCCAGATTCGCCACGCGTTCGGCGCAGTAAGTTTGCGGCACGAAACCGTAGTTCGCCGGAACGACGTTGGAATATTGCTGCGGTCGGTCAATTTTCAAATAGCCGGTTTCCTTGTCAACCTCATATTTCACCGTGTCGCGCGGCACGATTTCGATAAAAACCGTCAATTCTTCGGGAACATTGTCGCCAATCGGAATGCCGTGCCACGGATGCGCTTTGTTGATTCTAAACATATTTTTTTTCGAGTAGTTGTTTGCGTAAAAAAATAGATTTTAACTTTTCAAATGCGGCGTGGCAACGCGCGCGAAATTTTGACGAGCGATTTTGCCGACAGCCGCGATGCGGTAAAATAACGGCAATGACAAAAGCCGTTCTCGTTGAGGTGCGCGACGAAAATCTGATTATCATCTTCAACCGACCGGAAATTCGCAGTCCGCTTTCCGTTTTCGTTTTAGAAGAGTTAAGCGAAATTCTGGACGAAAACGCGAGCGATGCGAATCTCAAAAAGATAATATTTACCGGCGTCGGCGACGTGTTCGCGTCCGGCGCGGATTTGCGCGAGATTGCGAACGTCGCGAAAAATTCGGCGCGGGAATTCGCGGCGCGCGGGCAGAATTTAATGAACAAAATCGCGGCGGCGCGACCGCTGACCATCGCCGCCGTCAACGGTTTTTGTTTCGGCGGCGCGCTCGATCTGGCACTCGCCTGTGATAAAAGAATTGCCGCGCATGATGCAATTTTTTCGCATCCCGGCGCGAATCTCGGAATTATCACCGGCTGGGGCGGAACGCAAAGATTGCCGCGTCTCGTCGGCGAGCGAGCGGCGCTTGAAATATTTCTGACGGCAAAAAGAATTGACGCGAACGAAGCGCGGCGCATCGGTTTGGTTGATGAAATCGCCGAAAATCCGCTGGAGTTTTCGCTTGCAAATTTTCACGCCGAAAACTCATCATAAAAATTATGAAAAAATTTGTGCTCGGGTTAGTTTTCGTTAAAGCCGTTTTTTTGTTCGCGTTCGCTTTTTCGGCGTGTCAAACCGCTGAATTGTCGCTGCTCGAAACAACGCCGTCCGCTTCGCCGACGCCGAACGCGACAAATGCGGCGAACGAAAATATCAATCGCCCGACGAGCGAACCGTATACCGGCGATCTTTCGATTTTTGAAGACGAAAATCGCGCGAAAAATCTGCAAATTGACCGCGTGATGGACATTTTGAAAATCGAAAAAGGGAAAACCGTCGCCGATCTCGGCGCGGGTTCCGGCTGGTTTACGACGCGCGCCGCCAAACGCGCGGGCGAAAAAGGGAAAGTTTACGCCGTCGAAATCAATCAGGAATACATCAATTACATCAACGAGCGCGCCAAAAAAGAAAATCTGGCGAATATCCAGACCGTTCTCGGCACGGAAGACGACCCGAAATTGCCGGAAAATTCGCTGGACGCGGCGTTGATCTTAAAAACTTACCACGAAATCGCCGAGCCGATAAAAGTGATGACCAAACTGCGCCGGGCGATGAAGCCGCGCGCGCTCGTCGGTATCATTGACAAAAACGGCAAAGGCGACGATCACGGTGTAGACAAAGATTCGGTCATTCTCGAAATGCGCCGCGCCGGTTTCGATCTTATTGACCAATACGATTTCGTCAAACCCGACGGAATGGATTATTTTTTGGTTTTTCGCGCGACCAGACAATCGGAAAGGAAATAATCGTGAAGCACCGGAAAGTTTAATATTGTAAACGAAAAGAAAGAAGCGCGGCTTTCATTCCTAAAAGCCGCGCTCTTTTCTTTTATATAATATTTTAATCTTCCACGTCGTCCAAAATCTGCACTTCGACATTGGTTTGGCGGAATTTCGAGTAATCGAAGTTGACGCTCGTATCTTTAACGGAAGTAAATCGGCTACCGCCTTTTTGTTTTTTCAATTCGTAAAATGTCACGAAAATTCGTTTCGGCACGAGCAGACCGTAATCGCTCGATTGGTATTCCAAATTCGACGAAAGCACAACGAGCGGCTCGGGCGACTGCACGACCAGCTCTTGTTCTTCGCGCCATATTTGAAAAGTTTTTGCATCAATCCATAATTTGCCGCGCACGAATTTGTCGGCATTTTTTAACGCGCCGGGAATGTCAATCTTAAAATCAAAACTCGGAGCCTCGGCAGCCGTCGGCTTTTCGTTGACGAGCACATACGGACTTTTTTTCGTTTGTTGGTAACTGACGGCGTAAACTTCGCTGCCCTGATAATTCTCCGTGCCAAGTATTTTGAAATCAAAAAAAGGTCGGATTTTTGGGTTGAGCACGACCGCTTCGTTTAGCGTAAAACCGTAAACTTCAATCGTTTTATCGTATTTCGAGCCTTCATTCTGGATTTTTTGCAGTTCTTTTTCGTACGTTTTCTCTTTTCCTAATTCGCCCAAAAAATCGTTGGAACGCTGCTGGCTGTTCGGCACTAATTTGCCGTTGACTTCGGTTACGTTGCGCAATTCAGTCGTGACTTTTTCGTTTTTTCCGGATTGGTAAACGAGAAAATTCGATTTGACGACGGTCGTTTCTTCGACATCTCCGGTTTTTCCGAATTCTTCAAAAGTTTTGGTTTCTTCCGCCAGCAAATTGCGAAAAGATTCGCGGTAAGCCTCGCTTTGTTTTTGCGCTTCGGTCAAAATCGTTTCAAGATTCGGCGCTGGCGTCATTGTCGGTGCCGGTGTCATTGTCGGCGTCGTTTGCGCGAATGCGGCGAGCGAAGCGAACGACAGTAAAATAAACGCGGCGTAAATTGTTTTCAGCATAGATTTCCCCCTTTCTAATAGAACTGATATTTTATTGAAACATATTTTAACGTTTTATTTAAGAGTTTTATGAATCAAAAAGTCGAAACCTGGCGGCGCGTCCGCTCGAAACAAATCGCCGACTGCCGCGTCTTCACCGTGCGCGAAGATTTTTGCGAGCGCACATCGGACGGCGTACACAGCTCGTTTTTCGTTGTCGAAAATCCCGATTGGGTGAATATCATCGCCGTCACCAAAGACAAAAAAGTCGTGTTTATCGAGCAATTCAGGCACGGCGCGGAAGAAATAATTTTAGAAATTCCCGGCGGAATGATTGACGAAAACGAATCGCCGGAAACGGCGGCAAAACGGGAACTGCTCGAAGAAACCGGCTATTCGGCGGAAAATTTTGTTTATCTGGGAAAATCCGCGCCGAATCCGGCGATTCAAAACAACTGGATTTATCATTATCTCGCGCTCGACTGCGAAAAAACGGCGGAAACAAACTTTGACGAACACGAAAGCGTCGCAACGACGTTAATTGACTACGCTGAAATTAACGAGTTAATCACCGGCGAAAAAATCACGCATTCGCTTGTGCTCGCCGCATTTTATCGTCTGGCGCTCGATCCGAAATTTGCAACCGCCGCCGCGGAAAAAGCGTAAAATGAATTGTTATGAAAACAGATGCGAAAACAATCAAATTAATTTTAGCGACGATTTTCATCGCGCAGCTCGCATATTTTTATCCGTCGCTGCCCGAATCGGTCGCCATTCATTTAAACGCGGCGGGTTTGGCAGATAATTTTACGAGCCGGCAAAATTACTTTTTGCTCGAACTCGCGTTGCTCGCGTTCGCCTTCTTTTTCGCGAAAATAAACAGCGCGTTTATTAATGTTTTGCCCGTTTCGCTGATTAATATGCCGCATCGCGAATACTGGCTTGCCGATGAGCGGCGCGCGGCGACTTTGAAAATTCTGGAGAATTATTTCGGCTGGCTGAGCGCGGCGATGCTCGCGTTTTTCATCGCGCTCAATCAACTGACGATTGATGCGAATTTCCGCGATCCGGTGCGATTGTCCGACGGTTTCTGGTTTGTGCTCGCCGGATTTTTAGTTTTTATCGCGTTCTGGATGTATAAATTTATCACGAGATTTAATAAACTAACGTAACTTATGAAAATTGAATTGACGAAATTGGCACACGCGCGTTCGGGCGACAAAGGCGACACGGCAAACGTCGGCGTAATCGCGTTTAACGATAAAATTTACCCGATTCTTGTGCGGGAAGTAACGGCGGAACGCGTGAAAGAACATTTCGGCGCGATGGTCAAAGGCGATGTTGAACGCTTTGAATTGCCGAATCTCGGCGCGCTGAATTTTCTGCTGCACGAAAGTTTGGGCGGCGGCGGAACGTTGTCCTTGATGACCGATGCGCAGGGCAAAACTTTTTCGACCGCGCTTTTGCGTTTGAAAATCGAATTGCCCGACGACGAAGCGAAGAATTTGGGAATCGAATTGTAAATGTTGCAGTTCTAAAAGCAGTAACGGAAGTAAAAGACAATGAGCGATTACGACGCGGACAAAATCAAATTCGGCGAAGCGCAAATCGGCGCGGTCAACATTCATTACGCCACAGCGGGCGACGGCGAGAAACTCGTCGTTTTGCTGCACGGATTTCCCGAATTCTGGTATTCGTGGCGGCATCAAATCACGGCTTTAAGCGACGAATACACCGTCGTCGCGCCGGATTTGCGCGGTTATCATTTGTCGGACAAACCGGAAACGGTCGCCGATTACAAAGTCGAAAAATCGGTTGACGACGTGATCGGTTTAATTCGGCATTTCGGACGCGAAAAAGCGGCGGTCATCGGTCACGATTGGGGCGCGGCGATTGTCTGGAATTTGGCGCAGAATCATCCGGAAGTCTGCACGAAAATCGGCGCGCTGCAAGTTCCGCCCGCCGCAATTCTGCGCAAAAATTTCAGTTTGCGCCAGTTTTTCGCGAGCTGGTATATGTTCTTTTTTCAGATTCCGTTTCTGCCCGAATATCTGTTAAAAATCAACGATTATCAATTGCTCGAAAACGCTCTGCGAAAAACAACGGCGGAAAAAAATGTGTTTTCCAACGAAAATATCGCCGAATATAAAAAAGCGTGGCGCGAACCCGGCGCGCTCGCGGCGATGATTAATTACTACCGCGCGAACGTGTTCGGCAGACTTTTCGCCGCGCGCGAAACCGAGCGGAAAATTACCGTTCCGACTTTGTTTATTTACGGCGAACAGGACACGGCAATTCTGCCGGAAACAGTGAAAAACATTCGCGAAATGATTGACGCGCCGTACGAAGAATTTCACATTCCGACGAGCGCGCATTGGGTTCAGCAGGAAGCGAGCGAAACGGTTACGGAAATTATGCGCGAATTTCTGGCGGAAAAATGAGAAAAATATTCAACCGCGAAACAGGCGAAAAAGCGCGAAAAACAGCTGAGGGCAATATAGAAAAGCGCGGCTGCCTGATGATAAAAAGTTGCCTTAGTTAAAGTAAATTCTCAAGCGTCATTTTGCCGACTGTTAAAGTAACTTATTAAAGTAAAAGTGTAAGAAAGCGAATTGTTAAATAAAGGCAATTCGCTTTTTTTTGTCTTTATTTTCGCATTGTTCGCGGTTGAATCTTCCTGTCGTTCGCGCCTTTTCCGTTTTCGCCGCCGTTTGTTTTACAATATTCACGCTTTACTTTCCAAATTCGTAAAAAAATTCAGGAGTTTGATTTAATGCCGCATACGTTTGTTCGTCTGTTTTTCGTATTCATTGCGACCGTTTCCGTGTTCGCGCAATCGCTGCCGAGCGAAAAAGTTTTGATGGGATTTTCCGCCGCCAGTTCAGCCAAACAAAAAGCTCTGGAAGCGAAATTTGACGCCGGTTTGAAAAAAGAAAATCTGCGCGAATGGATGAAGCGCCTGTCGGCGCGCCCGCATTATGTCGGTTCGCCGTACGGCAAAGAAAACGCGGAATTTATGCTCGCGCTGTTCAAATCGTGGGGCTACGACGCGAAAATCGAACAATTCGACGTGCTGTTTCCGACGCCGAAAACGCGCGTTTTGGAGATGACCGCCCCGGAAAAATTTACGGCGCGATTGGAAGAACCGGATTTAAAGGAAGATGCGACATCGAATCAGAAAAACGAGCAGCTGCCGACTTACAACGCGTATTCGGCGGACGGCGACGTAACGGGCGATGCGGTTTACGTCAATTACGGCGTTCCGGCGGATTACGAAGAACTCGCCAAGCGCGGCATTTCGGTCAAAGGAAAAATCGCGATTGCGCGTTACGGCGGTTCGTGGCGCGGCATTAAACCGAAAGTCGCGGCGGAAAACGGCGCGATTGCATGTCTAATTTATTCCGATCCGCGCGACGACGGCTATTTTCAGGGCGATGTTTACCCGCAAGGCGCGTATCGCAACGAACACGGCGTGCAGCGCGGCTCGGTCGCCGATATGCCGGTTTTCCCCGGCGATCCGACAACTCCCGGCGTCGGCTCGATCAAAGGCGTGAAACGGCTCGATTATAAAGACGCGAAAACCGTGATGAAAATTCCGGTGATGCCGATTTCCTACGCCGATGCGCTGCCGATTCTGCGAAATCTCGGCGGCGCGGTCGCACCGGCAAGTTGGCGCGGCGCTTTGCCGATCACGTATCATCTGGGCGGCGCGAACGCGGTCAAAGTTCATTTCAAACTCGCGTTTAACTGGGACATTAAACCGATCTACAACGTGATCGCGACGATGCGCGGCGCGGAATTGCCCGATCAGTGGATCGTTCGCGGCAATCATCACGACGCGTGGGTCAACGGCGCAGACGATCCGATTAGCGGTCTCGTCGCCGAAATGGAAGAAGCGCGCGTTATCGGCGAGCTGGCGAAAACCGGCTGGCGACCGAAACGGACAATCGTTTACGCAGCGTGGGACGGCGAGGAACCGGGACTTCTGGGTTCGACCGAATGGGCGGAAACGCACCGCGCCGAATTGAAAAACAAAGTCGCCGTTTACATCAATTCCGATTCAAACGGGCGCGGATTTTTGGGCGTCGGCGGTTCGCACACGCTCGAAAAATTTATTAACGAAGTCGGCAGAAACATCGCCGATCCGCAAACGAAAATGACCGTTTGGGAACGCTCCCGCGCGCAGCAAATCGTCAGCGGTTCGGCGAGCGCGCGCAAAGAAACGATGGAACGCGCTGATTTGCGCATCGCGCCGCTCGGTTCCGGTTCGGATTACACGCCGTTTTTGCAGCATCTCGGCATCGCGAGTTTGAACATCGGTTTCGGCGGCGAAGACGGCGGCGGTTCGTACCATTCGATTTACGATTCGTTCGATCATTTCACTCGTTTCGGCGATCCGAATTTCGATTACGGCATTGCGCTCGCCAAAGTTTGCGGACACGCGACGTTGCGATTAGCCGACGCGGACGTTCTGCCGTTTGAATTCGTGAATTTTGCCGATACGGTCAATCAATACGTCGCGGAAGTCGTCAGATTAGCCGACGCGATGCGCGACGAAACGGCGATGACGAATCAGTTGATTTCAAGCGGAATGCTCGTCGCCGTGCAAGACCCGACGCAAAAATACGTCGTGCCGAAAACGGAGAAAGCCGTACCGAATCTTGATTTCAAACCTTTGCAAAACGCGCTGACCCGGCTCAAAGAAAGCGCCGGAAAATATCAAACGGCGAGCGGAAACACCCAAATGTCGGCGTCGGCGCGCAAGTCGCTCGACGAAATTCTGCTCAAAAGCGAGCGGTTTTTAACGACGGATGCCGGACTTCCGCGCCGCGATTGGTTTAAACATCAAATTTACGCGCCCGGTTTTTACACCGGTTACGGCGTGAAAACGTTGCCCGGCGTGCGCGAAGCCATCGAACAGCGCGACTGGACGGAAGCCGCTCGGCAAATCAAAATCGCCGCCGAGACCATCGAAAATTTCGCGGCGGAAATTGATCGCGCCGCCGCGCTCGCGCAAACAAAATAGAACTTTGGGAAAAAATAAAAAATGCCGGAAATACTGATTTCAAATGAAAACGCGATTAGAATTTTAACGCTCAATCGTCCCGAAAAACGCAATGCGCTGAACGACG
>SXVE01000108.1 GCA_005790265.1 Acidobacteriota bacterium
AAAAAGACGCGCCGATTTTCGCGCTCAGTTCGAGTTTAACTTTCGATTGCTGCGGATTTTTACCGGCGGTTTTTGACAAGACTCGAAAAATCGAGAAAACGCCGCAAATCATCGGCGTCAGCCGCGCGAAAGTTGACGCGCCTAAATTTTTGAGCGTCGCAAGCAATTTCGCCGTTGCCGAAGTTTACCGCGCGCCGCAATTGGCTCGAAAGAAAATTTTTATTAAAAACCGTGTTTTCAGAATTTAGATTGCAGCCGAACGCACTTTTTTAATGGTCAAATAAAGTTATTTTGACCGCGAACTGCAACTTTTGAATCTAAATTACGGAGACAATAAAAAAATGAAAAAAAGATTAACAATCGCTTTTGCGGCGATGATGATTTTCGCACTGGCAATCGTGGCGTTTGCTTATACGAACGCAACTCAAACAACGCCAACGGCGGCAGTGAGCTGTCCGATGATGGAAAAACATCATGCGGCAACGGCTGAAACGAGCGCGGAAAAACATTCGTGCGGAATGGAAAATTGCTGCAAAGACGGCAAATGCGCGATGGGCGGCGCGTGCTGCAAAGACGGCGATTCGTGTCCGATGAAGAGCGGCGAGAATAAGGAAACGTCGGCAGTTGATTATTCGAAAATCACGTTTTCCGACGCCGCGGCAAAAGCCGATTGCTGTGCGACGGGCGCGAGCTGCTGCAAAAGCGGCGCGGCGTGCTGCAAAGGCAAACACAGTTAAAAATTATTGATAATTTAATTTTTAAAGGCAGCGTATGTTAAAATAACGTTGCCTTTTTTCCTTTAATTCTCATCTAATTCTCATCACAGTAACGTTTATGAAAAAGAAGTTTGTATTATTTTCATTGTTCTCGCTTTTCTGCGCCTTTTTTCCGATGAAATATGTTCGCGCCGTTTGCACGAGCGATGTTTTTAATGCGCCGCGCCGCCAGCGAGTCGGCGAGCTTTTATCAAAAAACGTCGCGGCGGACTTTGACGGCGATAATTTTGCCGACGTTGCGGTCGCCGATCATTATTCGCGGAAAGTTTTCGTGCTGCGCGGCGACGGCGCGGGCAATATTTCCGCGCCGTTTGATTATAACGTCGGCGCGAATCCGGTTGATCTGGAAAAAGGCGATTTCGACGGCGACGGTTTTCTCGATTTGATTACCGCCAATTCCGGCGACAATTCGCTTTCGATTTTGTTCGGCGCGGCAAACGGAATTTTTTCAGCTTCGCCGAATCTGTCTTTTTCCGGCACGCCGAGTGCCATCGCCGTCGCTGATTTCAACCGCGATCAAATCAAAGATTTTGCCGTTGCGAGTTCGTCAAACAACACGGTCGTCATATTTTTCGGCGCGCGCGACCGCATTTTTGCAGCGCGCGAAACAATCGGCGTCGGGCTGAATCCGCGCGATATTGTCGCCGGAAATTTCAGCCGCGCGCGCGGCATTGATTTAGCCGTTGCCAACACCGATTCAAATTCCGTCACG
Source organism: Acidobacteriota bacterium (assembly GCA_005790265.1). Classification (GTDB taxonomy): domain Bacteria; phylum Acidobacteriota; class Blastocatellia; order Pyrinomonadales; family Pyrinomonadaceae; genus SXVE01. The sequence goes on from SXVE01000108.1 coordinate 1,489, forward strand.
ATTTTAACGAACAACGGCGCGGGAAAATTTTCCCGCGCCGGCGATTACTCGACCGACAGTGCGCCGATTGCGCTCGGCGCGGGCGATTTTGACCGCAATTCAATCAGCGATTTGGTCGTGATTAACCGCGATTCGCCAAACGTCAATATTTTATCGGGCAGTCCGGCATTCGGCAGATTTCGCCGCGCGACGATTGCGGCGGAATCGGGTTTGCGCACGGTGATCGCCGGTGATTTCGACCGCGACGGAAAAACCGATTTTGTCGCGGCGAATTATTTGAACGAAACGGCGAAGATTTTTTCCGGCGACGGACGCGGAAACTTTCTCGCGCCCGAAGATTTTTCAAACGGCGCGGGCACAATCGGACTGGCGACTGCCGATTTCGATAATGACGGCTGGCTCGATTTGAGCGCGTCGAACGAAGTCGGGCGAACCGTGACGATTGTTTTCAACAACAAACGCGGAAAATTCGATTCGGTCGCGGAATTTGCCACCGAAAGCGCGCCGAATTATATCGCCGCCGGAGATTTCAACAACGACGGCATCGTTGATTTAGCGACCACGAATATCGAAGCGCACAGCGATCCATATCAACCGGATAACAGCAGCAAATTATACGAACCGGAACACGATGACGGCGGCGTGGTTTTTGTTTCGGCAGGCGACGGCGCGGGCGTTTTTGCGGAAATCACCCATTTTGCGGTCGGCACCGACCCGACTTCAATCGCCGTCGGAGATTTTAACCGCGACGATTACGACGACTTAGCGGTCGCCGATAAAAGAGCCAATGAAATCAGAATTTACCTGAATAATAAAACGGGCAGATTTACGCGCGCGGCAACGCTTTTAAACGTCGGAGTTCAACCGCATTCGCTCAAAACCGCCGATATGAACGGCGACAATGTGCTCGATTTAATCAGCGTTAACCGCAATTCACACAATGTTTCGGTAATTTACGGAAACGCCGCCGGGACGTTTGAGACGCCGATTTTCTTTGCCGCCGGACAGCAGCCGACCGGCTTGAAAATTGACGATATCAACGGCGACGGCAAAAAAGATTTGATCGCGGCGAATGCGGCGTCAAACAGCGTTTCGGTGTTGATAAATACGGGCGCGAGTTTTGCGGCGGCAACAACTTATGCGGCGGGCGAAACGCCGATGTTTATTGAAAGCGCGGACATCAACGGCGACGATTTTCCCGATTTGCTCGTGGTCAATCAAAGCATCGTCGCGCCCGGCGTTTCGGTTTTATACGGCGTCGGCAACGGCGTTTTCGGCGCGGCGCGCAAATTTTCCATCGGCGAATTTCCGAGCGCGGTCAGCGTCGCCGATTTTGACCGCGACGGATATGCGGATTTAGCCGTGACCGACCGCAATTTCGCAAGCGTTCTACTGTTGCGCGGCAATATCAGCGGGAATTTTCAAACGCCGATTAATCTCGGCGTCGGACTCGCGCCGATTGGATTGATCAAAGAAGATTTTGACCGCGACGGAAAAAGCGATTTGGCAGTCGCCAATTTCGGTTCGGAAACCATTTCAATTCTGCGCGGCGATTGTCAAAATTCACCGGCGGCAAAAAAGTTCAGAATCTTTTCGGACGAACAAAAGTAATGTTTTTGGCGCTCGCTATGTTGCTTGGCAGATAAAAAGTTACGCCGAACAATTTAGATCGAAAAACTCAATCGAAAAAAAACGACGCGGAAAAAGCTCTGCGATTGAAATTTGTTAGGTGACAAACTTCAATCGCAGAGCTTTTTTTTACATTGTCAGCGCCGGTTTACGGCGTTCACTTTGATGAAGAATTAAAAATTAAATCGTCCCGCCAGCTGAATCACGCGCGGCGCAAATGCCGTTGTGATTCTGCCGAAATTCGTGCTGTTGATGTCTTGTCCTTGTCCGGCGGCACCAAAAGCGAAATTTGTGGTGTTCAGAACGTTAAAGGCATTGACTTCAACCTGGAACGAATAGCGTTCGCTGAAATTGATTTTTTTCGCCAGCGAAAGATTTAAGGTTTGATACGAAGGACCGTTGACGATTTGGCGTTCCAAACCGCTTGTTTCTCCCGGAGGATTGTTAAAGAAAACTTGTCCGGGAAACGGCGTCGAGCCGAAACCGTTCGAGCCGCGTCCGGTTCCGCCGATTGCGGTGTTGATCGTGCCGTCCGGATTGCGTCCCAAAACTTCGGGCGGCAGGAAAAAGATTCCGTTCGGCGTTTTATAGATTCCGACCAATTCTTTTAATTCTTGTTTGGTCAAATTCGTGCGCGCCGTTTGCCGCGCCGAACGCGCCGCGCGATTTAACGTTCCGCGCGGATCGTTAAAACTGATCGGCGCGCCCGAACCGATTTGCAAAGTTCCGCTCAATTGAAAACCGCCGATTATTTTATCAACCAAGCCGCCTTCGTTAAAGAAAGCGCGTCCTTTGCCGAACGGTAATTGATAAACCGCGTTCAAGTTAAAAACGTGCGTCTGATCGGTCAGCGCGCGCGAAACTTCCAGTTCGGGATTTAATAAATCCAGAAACGGATCGAATCTGTTTTGCGCGTTGTTTGACGGATTCGTCACCGCGCCCTGCGAATTCGTCAACGCTTTGGAAAACGTGTAATTCGCCTGCAGCAGAAAACCCTGCGCGAAACGGCGACGCAGCTCGATTTGCGCCGAATTGTAATCGGTATAGCCGCCGTTATCGAGCAAATCAACCGGACCGGCGTTCGGATTTGCCAGAAATTTGACGTTGCCCGAAAGTCCGTTCGTGAAATACGTCACCGCCAAATCCGCCGGAGTTCCGGCGATTAAACCGTTGGTGATCGTCGCGTTCGTCAAAAGACCGCCGCTCGCTAAATTCGGAAAGACGGTTAACTGCTGACAGCCGGTAGACTGCGCTTGAGCCGCCGTACAACCGGCAACGCCGAATTGCAGCAGATTTGCTCTGGCGCGATTGAAATCCGCGCCGAAACCGTTGCTGCGAATATCAACCTGGTTAAGATCGTAAGCGCGAAGCAGATCGCGGCTGCGCGTGCCGACGTAACGCACTTCGAGCACGGAATTGAAACCGATTTCGCGCTGAATGCCGAGATTAAACTCGTGAACTTTCGGCGATTGAATATCCGGATTGATCGCGTAAACCGTTGCGAAAAAGTTGCCGGAAGCGAGATTGTTCTGCGCGTACGTCGGATTTAAAGTAAAGATCGGCGTAGGAATCGTCGGCAGATTGCTGACGCGCGCGTTTAATCCGGCTAATCCGGTTGCCGGATTAAGCGCGACCGCATCCGAGTTTAAGCCCGGATTGCCGCTGCCCGCGTTGATCACCGCTTTGAACAATTCGTCGTTAATGTAGCCGAGACGATAACCGCCGCGAAGCACGGTTTTTCCTTCGCCGAGCAAAAATCCGCCGATGCCGCCGCTCATCTGCGGCGAATACGCGAAGCTGAAGTTCGGCGCAAAATTATTTCTGTCGCCTTTGTGAAAAGTGTTTTTCGCGCCGGCATTGCCGCCGACAAATTGAAATGCGCCGTTCGGATTGAGAATCGCGTCGCGCACGTTGCCGCCTTCCGGAATAACCGGCTCGTAAAACAAACCGAGATCGGTGCGAACCGGCGAATAGTAATCGTAACGCACGCCGAAATTGAGCGTTAAATCGGGGCGAACGCGCCACTGATCCGAAACGTAGGCGGCGTATTGTTCGTTGAGGTATTTGCGATTATTCGGCACGCCGGGAACGAAACCGGACGTTTGCGACGTGACGTTAAAAGTCTGTCCCGCGCCGGTGACGATGCCGCCGACTAATGCGAGCAGCGCGGTTGCCGTCGCTCTTTGCGCGACCGGCACTGTTCCGGGAAACAAAGCGGAATTGGTAAACTGCGCGGTGCTGATGGTCGGCGTGTTCGCGCTCGTGCCGAGCGTGTAGGTCGGAACCGTCTGAAACGCCGGTCCGAAATTGTCGAACGCGCGAATGCGGTTGATCTGCATCTGACCGCCGAAACGAATCGCGTGATCGCCGGTCACGAAAGTCGCGTTGTCCTGCAAATTATAGGTTTTAACGTTGCGCCCCTGATCGGTGAAATTATTTTCCGGATTGGTAATCAGAGTCGGCACGATAAAATTCGTCGGCGTGCCGTCATTGCGCAGAAAAGACGGATTGCTGAAAGAAAATCCGCCGACTAATTCATTCGAGAAATTGCTCGCGAAATTTCCCGTCCAGCCCAAGGATAGAAACGGATTGTTCGACGGCTGATCAACGTTCGGATCAATATTAAAAGTCGTGTCGGACGCCGTGCTCTGCAAATCCTGAAAAACGTAGCGGTAAATTCCTCTGACGGAATTCGTGTCGCTGATTTTGTAATCTATGCGCGTCGTGTAATTCGTTTGTTCGGCATTGCCGTTTTGATTGAAGCGAAAGCCGGTCGTGTTGCGCTGATCGCCGATTTCGGTCGAATTTCCAAGCGGCAACGGCGCAATAAAGCGGCTTTGAATCGTCGGATCAATCGCCGTAACTCCGGTTCCGAACGCCGGACTCAGCAAGTTGACGGTGACGATTTGTCCGGCGGTAATTCCGCGTGCCGGATCGTTTGCCGCCGCCGTATAAGTAAACAATCCGTTGCGCGCATTTTGCGTTAAAACGGTTGCCAGACGACTGACCGGCTGAATGTCAATCGTTTTCTGGTAAAGGAAAAAGAAAAACAATCTATCTTTTCCGTCATTAAACAGCGGTCCGCCTTCGCCGAAATTCAAAAACGGCAGCGGTCCCTGCAATCGTCCGCCAAATTCGTTGCGGTTGCGATAGCCGCGTTTGACGCCGCCCGCATTGTTGAAAAACGAATTCGCGCCGAGCGCGGAATTGCGGTTGTATTCGTAAATCGAACCGGTGTAGCGATTGCCGCCGCGCCGAATCGGAAATTGAATCTGACCGGAACCGAATCCGTCTTCGACGTTCGCCTGACTGGTAATGGCGAATTCTTCGACTTCATCAACGACCGGACGCGCCGGTGAAAAATCAGTCGCGTTAGCGCGAATGTAATTGTCCTGCACGTTGATTCCCTCAATCGTGATATTGGTCGCCGCCGTGCGCACGCCGTTAATCGTGCTCGGCTGCGCCGGATTGCTCTGTACGCCGGCTTGCAGCGTTATAAAATTGAGCGGATTGCGCGTCAGCAGCGGCAATTCGGTTAACTGAATATTGGAAACGGTTCCGGTTATTTTCGCGTCGGTCGAATTAATCACGTCGGTTCCGGCAGTTACCGTAACGATTTCGCTTAATTCTCCGATTTGCAGCACCGGCGTTAAATTATAATCTCTGCCGACTTCGAGTTTTACTTCCTGCGCGGTAAAGGTTTTGAAACCGGAAGCCGTGACGGTCACGGTATAAAAACCGATTTCCAGATTAGGCACTCGAAAAGCGCCGCTTTCGTCCGCCGTTACCGTTACTTCTTTGCCGGTTTTGTTGTCTTTAACGACAACGGTCGCGCCGGGCAAAACGCCGTCGGGACCGGACACCGTGCCGACCAAACTGCTCGTTGATAATTGAGCCGCCGCCGTCAGCGAAAAAAGAACTAAAAGACACATCAGCATCAAAGTTCTGTTCATAGTTTTGTACTCCTTAAGTTAAATTGCTTGTTTTTTCTGTCTTTAATCAGGCGCTCGGCATCGAGAAAAATGAACTACTTTCAAAAAAATGAAATTGGCATCAACCCGCAAAGCGCTTACGCAGTGATTGGCGCAACGGGCGTTCCGAAAAAGCAGATAACTTAACGGTCAATTCAGTTTTGACTGCCGGGTAAAACGGCTTGTGATGTGATTTTCGGCAGGATGTTTTTCAAGCTGAAGGAAAGTTTGGAATCGTTGTTTTTGGTTGTCGGCAACCGGCGAATTTAAATTGCGGAGAAAACAAAAGTGAAATTCGGAAAACGGAAAAAAAGCCGCTGATTCTGACTTTAAATTTTGCCGAAACATTAAAAGAAATGTTGCAGCGCGCCAAATCCGCGAGCGTTTAAACGGTTCGACTGAGAAAATCCGGCGAACTCTCTGATTTTTTGGAGAGCGTACAAAAATTTGGATTTCAAAATTATGTAATTAGTTCAAAATAATGAACTTAGCAAAACGAAACAAAGAAAAAAAGAAGCCGTCGGCAGTCATTACGAACCGCTTCTTTTTTTCCTTCAACGAGTGTGGAAACGGCGAACGCAAACGGTTTGTCCGGTGCTAATTTCGGCTTGGATCACAAATTTCAACAGTAAGATTTCAACTTATTGCAACTTCTTTTTTCTTGAGAAATGCGGCGATTTTATACGTCCGAATTCCGGTGCCGCAGAAAAAAGACAAAAAAGGATGTTGAAAATCAGCACTAAACTTCGCGGACGTTCAGCGGCGCGCCTTGCCCCCTTTGATCTGAGAAGTGATTGCAATAATGAGTTTCGGCGTATGACGCGCACGCGTTGCACTCGCATTCAGTAAAAAAGCAGCGAAGCCGATTTTTATTAATTAATAAAAATCGGCTTCGTTGCTTTTTGAATTAATATGCCCTCGACAGGATTCGAACCTGTAACCGAGCGATTATGAGCCGCGCGCTCTACCGTTGAGCTACAAGGGCGTGCAAAGAATTATAGTTTAGTGAAAAGCGTTTGTTCTCGCAAATAAAAAATCCAGTTAAATCCGGCGACTGTCGGTTTTACTGCGATTAATTAAAACTCGGCGGCGGCGGCGGGGCGTCGTCGGGATTTTCCGCCGAAGTATTTCTGTCTAAGTAACGGAGAAGCAGCCACGAAGCGGCGAAACTGGCGGCGATAGCGACAATTGTTACTGGAACTGCCGCTTTATCGTAAATGTTTTCAGACCAGCCGAACAGCGCGATGCCGAATCCGAAAAAAACGCCGCATCCGAGCGAGACGAGCAGCTGCGTCGCGATGAACACCGCCGCGCCGGCGAAAGCCCATAAAATCGCGTTGCGCCCGTTCGCCTGCGCCCGTTTATAAGCCAGCCACGCCGTAATCAATGCAAATACCATTTTTTTCTCCGTTTTGTTCCAGTAGATAAAGACAGATCAAAACCTTTTTTGACGACCGGATTAATTATCGAATTTCGGCTTTGCCGCGCTCGTTTTTTTGTAATCGCCGCTCGCCGAAACGTTGAAGCCGAAGCCGCAGCCGCTCGCGCCGTTTTGCGTGACGCGGATCGCGCCGGGTTTGACGAATTTGATCGTAATCGTGCAGTCTTCTGAATCGGCGGGCGTAAACGTTGCCGTGTCGCCTTTGATCGTCGCTTCGCCGTCAGCTTCGCCGACGTTTGCCGACATCGCGCCGGTCGCGTCAATAAACGGATAAACGAGACCGAAACTGACGCGCAATTTGCCCGCGCCGAGGGCGAGAATCTTGATTTCGTTAAAATTGCCCTTCATTTTCCCGCTGAAATAATCGCGAAACGTGCCGTTGACTTCCGCCGCGCCAACCGCTTTACGCGCCGTTTGCGCATTTGTTTCGCCCGCATAAATCATTGAAAAAAAGGTTATTAACGACAAAAGCAGAAATTTTCGCAACATAATATTTTTTAATGTTTCCTTTTCGTAACAAAATTTATCTGCTATATTTTGCCTAATTCTTTTCAAAAAACAAATAAAACAAAGGGGAAAATATTAATGAGTGCAAATGCTGGAACTTTTGGCAACGTTGGAGCCGACGCCGCCGGAACGCTCGCCGACGAGAGTAAACATCCGAAAGGTCTTTACGTTTTGTTCGGCACGGAAATGTGGGAGCGATTCAGTTTTTATTCGATGCTCGCGCTTTTCACGCTTTACTTGCGCGACCCAACCGAAGGTTTCGGCTGGACAGCGACCGAAGCGACCG
>SXVE01000109.1 GCA_005790265.1 Acidobacteriota bacterium
CAACGGTCGCATTTTTAATCGCGTCGGTTTCGGGAATTATTGCGCTGCGCTTTTATATTTTTTATTTTGTCGCGGTTTCTATCGTCGGCAGTTTCTTCATCGGCGCGGAAACCTCTGCCCGCACAATCGTCAGAAACATTATCATTATGGTCGTGATCGGTTTGTCGCTAACTTACCTGGGCGTCATTCGTAACGCGACGGAAAACCTGGAATTTTACGGGAATTTAGAGCGCGTTCAGATCAGCCGTCAGGATTTGGCTGCGTCAGCCGATTCGGGATTCGGTAAAGATATAGACGTTTCCACGACGGAAGGAGCGATTTTCGCGATCCCCATCGGGCTTGCCTATTTATTTTTCGCGCCGTTTCCGTGGCAGGTAACAAAGGTAAATCAGATTTTGCTGCTGCCGGAGACTTTTCTCTGGTGGGCTTTGATTCCGATGATGATCGTCGGTTTGTGGTACACAATTAATAATCGGCTTCGCAAGGCTTTTCCGATTTTGATATTCTCTTTAATGCTGACGCTTTCGTATTCTATTTTTCAGGGAAATGTGGGAATGGTTTATCGTCAACGCACGCAGATTCAAGTTTTTCTTTTTATGTTTATCGCCGTCGGTTGGACGCTGATGCAGGAGCGCAGAGAAAATAAAAAACTTTTGATGAAAGCCAGAGACCAAAAAATCAGGCAGCGTATACAAGCTCAAAGAGTCGAAAGTTAAATGTTCAAAAAAGAAAGTTATGTGCGGAATTGTCGGCGCGGTTAATGCGAACTCGCGCCAAATCAATCGTGAAATCATCGAACGAATGAATCAATGCATCGTTCATCGCGGACCGGACGACGACGGTTTTTATATCAATAAAAACGTCGGTTTGGCGATGCGGCGACTTTCCATTATTGATATCGCGCACGGAAAACAGCCGATTCATAATTACAATCAGTCGAAATGGATCGTTTTTAACGGGGAAATTTATAATTTTCAAGAGTTAAGAGCCGATTTGGAAAAGCGCGGACACGAATTTTACACGAATTCCGACACGGAAATTATCGTTCATCTTTACGACGAATACGGAGCGGACTGCGTCACGCATTTGCGCGGAATGTTCGCCTTTGCCATTTGGGACGAACTCGACGATTCGCTTTTCATCGCGCGCGACCGCGTCGGAAAAAAACCTTTGCTCTACGCGCATTTGCCAAACGGAGATTTGATTTTCGGTTCGGAATTTCGCTCGCTGCTCGCGCATCCCGACATCTCGCGCGAAATTGATTGGCAGGCGATTGACAGTTATTTAAGTTATTTGTGCGTTCCTGCGCCGCAGACGGCTTTCAAGCAGATTCGCAAACTCGAACCGGCGCACTGGATGCGCTGGAAAAACGGCAAAATCGAAACAAAACGTTACTGGCTGCCGGATTTTTCCAAAAAAATAAAAATTTCCGAAGAAGACGCGATTGATGAAACGCTGCGCATATTGCGCGAATCAACCAAAATGCGGATGATTTCCGAAGTTCCGCTCGGCGCGTTTTTGTCGGGCGGCGTTGATTCTTCAGCAGTCGTCGCGCTGATGGCTGAGACGAGCACTCAGCCGGTGAAAACATTTTCTATCGGTTTTGAAGAACAGGATTTCAGCGAGCTGAAATACGCCAAAATCGTCGCCGAACACGTCGGCGCCGAATATAACGAATTTATCGTCAAGCCGGACGCGATTGAGGTTTTGCCGAAACTGGTCGAACATTACGGCGAACCGTACGCCGATTCATCGTCAATTGCCACATATTACGTGGCGAAAGAAACGAGAAAACACGTGACGGTCGCGCTCAACGGCGACGGCGGCGACGAAAGTTTTGCCGGTTACGAGCGGTATTTTGCGATGCGCTTGGCGGAAAAATATCATAAAATTCCCGGCGTCGTGCGCAAAATTCTAATCGAAAACGCCGTTGACTTTCTGCCGACTTCCGAACTCAAAAGAAGCCGCGCGCGTGATTTGAAACGATTTGTCAAAGCCGCTTCGCTGCCGACGGTCGAGCGGTATTTTCGCTGGGTCGGGGCGATTGATCGGCAGTCGAAAGCCGACCTTTATACCGCCGATTTCGCGCATCGCACTGCCGGTTACGATTCGTCCGAGACGCTGAAAACCTGGTTCGATCAATCGAGCGGCAACGGAATTGTTGACCGCACGATGTTTACCGATCAGCAAACATATTTGCCGAACGATCTGCTCGTCAAAGTTGATATTGCGACGATGGCGAATTCGCTCGAAGCGCGCTCGCCGTTTCTCGATCATAAAGTAATGGAATTCGCCGCGAGTCTGCCCGAAACGATTAAACTGCGCGGCACGGAAACGAAATATCTGCTCAAAAAAGCGGCGAGCCGTCTCGTTCCGTCCGAAGTGCTTTACCGGCAGAAAATGGGTTTCGGCGTTCCGTTAACGCACTGGTTTCGCGGCGAAATGAAAGAGTTTCTGCGCGAAAATTTGTTGTCGGAAAAATTTGCCAATCGCGGCATCGTTAAAGCCGAAACGATTGAAAGACTGGTCAGCGAACACATCAACGGCGAACGCGATCATGTGTGGCAGCTGTGGACGATTTTGATGCTGGAACTTTGGTTTCAAAAATTTATAGATTAAAATTTCAAGGAAGATAATTTTTATCAAAAAACAATTATGAAAGGCGTTGTATTAGCGGGCGGTTTAGGCTCGCGTCTCAAACCATTAACGAAAGTTACGAACAAGCATTTGCTGCCGGTTTACGATCAGCCGATGATTTACTATCCGATTCAGACGCTGATAAATGCGGGAATTGACGATATTATGATTGTCACGGGCGGAAATTCAGCGGGCGATTTTCTCAAACTTTTGGGAAACGGCAAGGATTTTGGCTTAAAACACCTGAACTATACGTATCAGGAAGGCGAAGGCGGCATTGCCGACGCGCTCAGTTTGGTCGAGCATTTTGCCGACGAACAGCCGATTTGCGTTGTTTTGGGCGATAATATTATCGAAGGAAATGTGACGCAGGCGGCGAAAGATTTTCGTCATCAAGGACGCGGCGCGAAAATTCTGCTCAAACAGGTTCACGATCCGCAGCGTTTCGGCGTGCCGGAATTAGACGGAAAACGCGTTGTGCAAATCGAAGAAAAACCGAACGATCCGAAATCGGATTTCGCCGTCATCGGAATTTATTTTTATGACGCGAGCGTGTTTGAAGTAATTAAAACGCTCGAGCCGTCGGAGCGCGGCGAACTGGAAATCACCGACGTCAACAATCATTACATCAATCGCGGCGAAATGACGTGGAACGAACTCGACGGCTGGTGGACGGATGCCGGAACTTTCGAGAGTTTATTACACGCGACGAATTTAGTGGCAAAAACAGGCGCAAACAATGCCGAGGTGAAAAGTGCAACAGCAAGCGAATAAAAAAGATATTTTTACAAAAGCGAAGATTCAGGACGTTGTCGTTTATCCGATCAAGAAATTTGTGGACGAACGCGGCTGGCTCGCCGAGCTTTTTCGGCACGACGAAATTGAAAATGAATTTTACCCGGCAATGGCGTATATTTCCGTGACCGAGCCGCTCACGCAGCGCGGTCCGCACGAGCACGTTGACCAAGCCGACCTTTTCTGTTTTATCGGTCCGGGAAATTTCAAGCTGCGTTTGTGGGATAACCGCGAATCGTCGCCGACTTACCGCGCGGTGATGACAATGTTCGTCGGCGCCGACAATGCGCAGGCGGTGATCATTCCGAAAGGCGTCGTGCACGCTTATAAAAACGTGAGCACGACCGAAAAAGGAATGGTTATCAACTGTCCGAACCGTCTTTTTATGGGCGAAGGAAAACGCGAAGAAATTGATGAAATTCGCCATGAAGACGATCCGAATACAATTTACCAGATAGACTAAGGCGAAGTTGAAGAACAGAAAACTGTTTTACCATCAACGATTTACATTAATAAGTTTCTCTTAAATTTCGCACTGCAGCAGAATTTTTCGATGTTGCAGTGCGAAATTTTGCGAAAGCCCGGCGATGTGAAAATTGTTTTCGATTAACGCGGGTAAAACTGCCGGATACTTCCCAAAATCCGCGGTAATTTCTGCGAAAATCCATTTTATGAAAGTCCTGCAAATTATCGCCCGATTGAACGTCGGCGGACCGACTCGCCAAGTTGTGTGGTTGACGCGGCTGATGCGCAACGAGAATTTTCAAACTCTTTTGCTTGCCGGAGAAGTTCCGGACGGTGAAGAAGATATGAGTTATTTTGCGCGGGAGCATCAAGTCGAGCCTTTTTATATTCCCGAAATGAGTCGCGAATTATCGCCGAAAGATTTGATCGCGCTCTGGAAAGTTTACCGGTATTTTGTCGCCACCGCGCCGGACGTTATTCACACGCACACGGCGAAAGCGGGGTTTCTCGGAAGAGCGGCGGGCTTTATGTACCGCTGGCTGAACTGGAAAAAAATATTCATCGTTCACACTTTTCACGGTCACGTTTTTCATAGCTATTACGGAAGTTTGAAAACGAAAGTATTTCTCGTCATCGAAAAACTTTTGGCGCGGTTTGCGACGGATAAAATAATCGTTATTACGCAGCAGCAGTTTGATGAAATTCACGGCGAATTCGGAATCGGGGAAAAAGAGCAATACGAAATCGTCCCGCTCGGTATTGATCTTCAGCCGTTCCATTTTGCTGAAGACAGCCGCGCCGAATTTCGGCAGTCGGTCGGCGCAACTGATGACGAGATTTTAATCGGATTTATCGGACGGCTGACGGAAATAAAAAATGTTTCGCTGCTGCTCAAAGTCGCCGCGATTTACCAAAGTCGTAAAAATCACGATTCGCCGAATCTAAGGTTTTTAATCGTCGGCGACGGCAACTTGCGCAGTGCGCTCGAAAGTGAAGCGCAAGCACTGAATTTGAACGACGCCGTACAATTTCTCGGAAACCAGCCGAACGTCGAAACCGTTTACGCGGGATTGGACATCGTTGCGCTGTGTTCGCTCAACGAAGGAACGCCGCTTTCTTTAATCGAGGCGATGGCGAGCGG
>SXVE01000010.1 GCA_005790265.1 Acidobacteriota bacterium
GTAAAATCCTGCAATTCAAAACCGAGATTTCTCACGACGGTTACAGCTTTCAAAAATATTTCGGGCATAGTTACTGCCGAGCCGACGTTAATATACACGCCGCCGCCATTCAACTCGCTCACAATCGAGCAAAAAAGTTTGAAATCTGTGTGCGACGTTGCGCCTAAAGCCGCGCCGTTACACATCGAATGAAAATGCCCGATGTCGGCGCCGATTGTTAAATGCGCGGTAACCGGGATTTTGTTCTCATAAGTTTGACACAAAATTGATGATGCAGCATAAATCGGTTTATTTCGTATAACTTCTCTGCCCATCGCTTCGCCGAGTCCGAGCGAATTATTCTGCCCGTTGACGGCAGCGCGATTAAGCAAATCTCCCGTTTCCTGCGCTGCACCGAAATCGCCTTTTCCCAAAGTTGCGTCTACGTCTTCAGAGGTAAATCCAACCAGAGCGATTTCCGTATCGTGAACCAAAACCGAGCCGTTGCAAGCGATTGCCGTCACAAATCCCTGCATCATCAAATCAATCAGCACCGGCGCTAATCCTGTTTTGATGACGTGTCCGCCGATTCCCCAGATAATCGGTTTGCTCAAATCTTTCGCCCGTTTTATTTGTTTCGCAATGTCTTTGATTGACCGAACGGCGAGTATATCCGGCAATTTATCCAGAAATTCTTTGAGCGAAACATCATTAGCGATTGGCTTGGCAAAATTCTCTATCGTGACTTTACTCGGTCGCGAGGCGAGTTCATAAGTTTGGATATTTTCCAGATCAATCGGAGAAAATTTTTCGTAGATAGACATAATCGAAGTTGGAAATTGTTTCGTCAGCAGTAAAAATTAGAGTTTTTCAGTTTAACAATAATTCCGATTACCGTTAAATTTGAAACGCAAAAAAAGGAGAACGATTATACGCTCTCCTTTTTTTGGAAATAAATTAACTGCAAACAATTACTATCTTGGCGACTTATTCGAGTCGTTGACAGTATAAAAGTTTGTTTCCGACAAATTTTCCATTAAATTAACGACCATCGTCGGATTGGCAAAAGTGTACCGGTTGGATTTAACTTCAAGAATATATGTTTGACCAACGTTCAAATCGCTGAAATTGTAGTAACCGAAACTGTTAGTCATAACAAATCTCGGCTCTTCCAAATCTCCGCCGCTCAAAACCAAGACAGTTTTCGGAATTCCGCGACCGTTAGCGGTTACGCGACCGCCGATTTCACCAAACGCTGCCGTCGGTCCGACTGGGGCTGTGGTTCCATTAATAGCAAATCCGTTTGTTCCAGCACTGCCGGAAAAGAAACCGAATCCGCCTGTTGTCGTCTGACCACTCGCATAGTATCTAAAAGTTACTGTAGTGGTAGATGGTAAATTTTGTAATGCAGTGACACCTGTTAAATCCACTGTTAAGTTCTGAGGAACACCAACAATTGTTTGCGGTGATCCAATTAACGTAAAATTAACTCCGTCGAGACTGTATGCAAACTGCGAGGTAACTCCTGGAGCATTTGCAAAAGTCGCTGTTCCGGTAAGAACCGCAGTCAACGAAGATAAAGATAGCGTAAACCCAGTGTTTGCATTGATTGATGCTTGAAAATAATCCGTATTCGCAGTCGAAATACCATTATTTTGGAAACCTGTTGTTCTAAAAGAGTTGGCACCCGCGCTGGCAGCTGCGCCGGCTCCTCGCGAAAGGACTGTTGGAGTAACATTCGGATTAACTGTAGTCGCGTTAGCAGTTGCAACCGTGTTCAGTCCCGTAAAATCATAACCGACAAGCACTTGTCCGAAAGCCGATGCATTTGTCATCAGCACAAAAACAGCGCACACCGCAAAAAGCGATATTTTATTTATAAACCCTCTTGTATTCATTTTTAATTCTCCCCTTACAGATTTTGATTCGGTTCCTTCAATTCTGCATTCTTTTGCAGAAAAAATATTTGCATTTTTAGACATTTAACAACTGAAAAACAAATAAACTCAAAATAAAAATTCAGCCGCGCCGGGATGTTTACGTTACTCAAATCTTACCGTTTGTTAAAAACATCCCATGCGACACTCAGAATAAAATTAAATTTGGGGGGAAAGTTCAAATATGTTCTCAAATGTTGGTCTTATTATATAAACATTCACTTCGATTACCAACAGTTTTATTGATAATTAAGATTTATGTTACAAGAAAAAAGAGTAAAAGTTATTCACCTTTACTCTTTTGACATTTACTGAAAAACACTCTTAACGACCGCCGCTTAAACTCAGCCGCGCCTGGGCTTTTTCAAATCGTTCTTTCTCGATTTCAAAGGCTTCTTCGGTACCGCTCCAGTTGCTCAGAACTTTTTCGGCGGCTTCGCGTTCGCTTTTTGCGGCTTCGATGTTTACTTCGTCGGCGCGCTCGGCGACATCGGCGAGAATCGAAACTTTGTTTAATGCGACTTCGACGAATCCGCCGGCGATTGCCAGTTTTTCGCTTGTTCCACGATTGGTAATCGTCAGAATTCCGGGTTTGAGCGTTGAAATCAGCGGCGCGTGATTTGGCAGCACGCCGATTTCGCCATTGCTTGTCGGAATCGTTACCGCATCAACCGCTTCGTCGTAAACTTTTTTTTCGGGAGTAACAATTTCTAAATTCAGCATAATATTCAATTACGAATTACGAATTTCAAATTACGAATTACGCAGTTTAATTTTAACATCTGCGTAATTCGTAATTCGTAGATCGTAATTGTTAAGCACTTGCCGCCATTTTCTGCGCTTTTTCGCGCGCCTGTTCGATGGTGCCGACCATATAAAACGCTTGTTCCGGCATATCGTCGCATTTGCCGTCGAGAATTTCGCGGAAACCTTTGATCGTGTCTTCGACTTTCACGTATTGTCCCGGCAGACCGGTAAATTTCTCGCCGACGAAAAACGGCTGCGAGAAGTAACGCTGAACTTTGCGCGCGCGCGCCACCGTCAGTTTATCTTCTTCACTCAATTCATCGAGACCGAGAATCGCGATAATATCCTGCAAATCTTTGTAACGCTGCAAAATGCGTTTCACTTCCTGCGCCGTGTTGTAATGCTCTTCGCCGACAATCTGCGGATCGAGAATACGCGAGTTTGAAGCGAGCGGGTCAACCGCCGGATAAATTCCGAGCTCCACGATCTGACGCGAAAGCGCGGTTACCGCGTCGAGGTGAGCAAACGTTGTCGCCGGAGCCGGATCGGGGTAATCGTCCGCCGGAACGTAAACGGCTTGAATCGAAGTGATCGCGCCCGTTTTCGTCGAAGTAATGCGCTCCTGCATTTCGCCCATTTCCGATGCGAGATTTGGCTGATAACCCACCGCCGACGGCA
>SXVE01000110.1 GCA_005790265.1 Acidobacteriota bacterium
AGTTACGGATTGCGGTTTTCCATTCTCTTTTTTTGGTTCAAATTCGATCAATTTCGCTGCTTCAACCGCTTGTTCGGTCAAACCATTTGGTAATCCGCTAGCGACTGAAATGTTACCGATTTTTCCATCGGCTAAAAATATTACACGCAACGCTACAATTCCTTGAGTATTATGTTGTCGTGCTAAATCTGTATAGTTTGCCCTGGGTTTAGAAATAATTTTAAGATTTGCGTCAGTAGATTTTGAACTCTCGAGTTGTGGTACAGATTCTCTTCTAAAACTTGCGCCGGTACCGTTTCCTTGATTAAGTTGAAAATTTTTAGCTTCTGATTTGCTACCATTTGGATTATTTTGTAAAAAACTTGCAGCTGATAACCCAATGGCAAACGTTAAAGCAAAGGAAGACAACTTTTTTCCACAATTAAAATGGCACATCATAATTTCCTCAATTCACAAGCAAAATAAAGAAACCACAGATTAACACAACCGAAGAAAATCTTCATTGGCGGTTAACCTGTGGTTTCTTAACTTATTTCGCGAAGTATTATCGAACGCTTCGCGGCGCGGCAATCGGTGCTGGCGGCGGAAGCGGCGGCATCGGCGGCGGCGGAACATTCAAACTAATGCTCAAATCAGCATTTCGGCTGAATCTTTCGCGTTCGAGCTGCGCATTGCGTTCACGCAGTCGGTTATTTTCCTGCTTCATCCGGTAATATTCGTGTTTTTTGTAATTGCGACCTTTAAATTGAAAGCTCGGCGCAGTTACGGTCACAAAAAAACTGGCGATAAACAATCCGAGCGCAAAAGTTAAGAAAAACGGTGCGAATCTTTTGATAATTCCAAGCCAACACATATTATTTTTTACCTCTTTGTTCTTTTTTTAATTCTCACATTTGATTACGGTGAACTTTCACATTCGGTTTCACGCTTTTGCCGTTTCCGTTTTTCGGCTGCGCCAGAAAATACGACAAACTTTCGAGCGACGTGGTTAAATCAACCGTCTTCAATTTAATATCATCCGAAACGCGCAGCGGAACCGGAGCGAAATTCATTACGGCTTTGATGCCGGACGCCGTTATCAATTCCAAAACTGCCTGCGCGCGCTCGGCGGGAACGGCAATGACCGCCACTTCTATTTTATCTTTTTTAACGATTTCGGCAAAATCTTTGATGTCGAAAATTTCGATGCCGCCGACCTTGGTTCCGATTTTTTCCGGATCAGCATCAAATAGCGCGCCGACCGCAAAGTTTGTCTGCGAAAAGCGGTAATAATCAGTAAGCGCGGTGCCGAGCCGACCGGCGCCGATAATGCAGAGCTGATGCTGTTTGTCGAGACCGAGAATTTTTTTCAGATGATCGCGCAAATCTTCGACCGTGTAACCGACGCCGCGCACGCCGAATTCACCGAAATAAGCGAGATCCTTGCGGATCTGCGCGGAATTGAGATGAAATTTGCGGGCTAATAATTCACTCGAAACCGTGCGCGCGCCTTCCGCCGCTATTTCATTCAGGCAACGCAGATAAACGCTCAAACGATTGGTCGTGAGTTCTGAGATTTTTTCAACTTTCATTTTAAAAATACGGGGAAAGCACTTTAAAACTTCGAGCGAAAGTGAATTTCTTCACAGCCGGCTTTCGTTCTGATAGATGTTTTAATTCGATTTTGCCGTTGCCCTTAAATGCAATATCCATTACAATTTATGTTTCAAGTGTGAAACAATGATTGCATATTTATCCGGTAAACTTTTAGAAAAACAAGCGAATACGGTGATCGTTGATGTCGGCGGCGTCGGCTACGAAGTCATGATTCCGCTTTCGACATTTTACGAACTCGGCGAAGTCGGTGACGACGTGCAGCTGCGCATTTACACGTATGTGCGCGAAGACACGCTTCAGCTTTTCGGCTTCAAAACCGAACGCGAAAAATTGCTTTACTTAAAACTGATTTCCGTTCAGGGCATCGGCGCGAAAAGCGGCATCGCGATGCTTTCGGGAATGAATGCCGACGAAATTATCGTTTCAATTCGCACGGACAATCTGGCGCGTTTAACTTCGATTCCCGGCGTCGGCAAAAAAACGGCGGAAAGATTGGTCATCGAACTGCGCGATAAACTAAACGATTTAACGAGCGCCGCATCGCAGGGACAATTAACAAATGTGTCGGGCGCAGTTGCGACCGGTTCGGTTGACGCCGTTTACGAAGACGCGCTTTCGGCTCTGACCAATCTCGGCTATCAGCGCAACGCGGCGGAAAAAGCCTTGAAACAAGCCGTGCAGGACGGAACCGAAATGAGCGTTCAGAAACTTCTGCGCAAGAGTTTGCAGTTTTTGGCGAAAGGTTAAGCAAAAGTTAAGGTTCAAAATTTAAGATTCAGGATTTAAGACGATTTGAATGTTAAATGTTAAGTCTTGACTCTTAAATTCTGAACCTCGAATTTTATGTACGAAGAAAGCGACAATCGAAACGGCGAGAAGATGGACGAAGAAAAGCAGTATGAGCTTTCCCTGCGTCCGACGCAGCTCGGCGAATATATCGGGCAGCAAAAAGTCAAAGACAATCTGCGCGTGTTTATGAAAGCCGCCTTAAAACGCCGCGAAGCACTCGATCATATTCTTTTATTCGGTCCGCCGGGAGTTGGAAAAACAACTTTATCAAATATCGTCGCGACTGAAATGGGCGCGCAGCTGAAATCAACCGCCGGTCCGATTATCGAAAAATCCGGCGATTTAGCCGCGCTTTTGACGAATTTGGAAGAAGGCGACGTGCTGTTTATTGACGAAATCCACCGGATGAATCCGGCGATTGAGGAAGTTCTCTATCC
>SXVE01000111.1 GCA_005790265.1 Acidobacteriota bacterium
CCCAGGCGAACAACTCCAAATTTCAAATTCAGACGGTTTTTCCGTTTCGCTCGACGTTAACGCGGTTGTCGAAAGCTGGCTAACGCGTTCCGTCAATTCTTCGCTCAAGCGCAGCAATGATATTCGCAATGATAAATCGAAAGCCGTTTTTGATTTTTTCGATTTTTGCGCGAAATCGGCTGAAGCGGTTTTGCCGTCGGCAACGATTGGTTTTTAGAGGTAATAATTGAAGATCAATACAATTTCAGCATCCATCAACTGAAAACTTTCGCTCTGACAAACGCGATTTGGGCTTTTCGTCCCGAAGATTCCGGCTCTCCGCAACAGGACTGGTGCAGGCATTTGCAAACGTTTCCGCATAGCTATACGCCGGACGAAAAAATATCCTTCTGCGCCCGAACCGTTGATAACGCTTCTCGCGTCAGCCGTACCGGTTGTGGATTTTTACTACGAAAAAATTGTTTTTTCTATCGTCGTTTTCCCTGCCGTACTCAACCGCCGCCAAAAGCCGAGCCTGCGCTTATTGAGATACGCCACTTTGTTTATCAAAAACTGAGCGAGTTTTCGCCCGACCTCGTTCGGCAGAAGTTTTGGACGGTTCGAAAGGACTGAGGGCGCGAAAATCACTCGATTTTGAACATTACGGTGCGTTGCCGCTAAACCGGAGCGAGCGAAACGCGCTGGCGAAAAATCATCCGCAATCAAATCAATCGTGAGTTTTCCGCCTACGTGTGCGAGAACAAATTGAGCATCACGGCGGTGCCGGGTTTTTGGCTCGATAAAAGCGAGAAAAGCGCGGCTTTGGCAGGATAAAGATTATAGTTTTTCGCTGCTCGTAATTCCTCACTAGAGTTAATACGAGCAGATACAGGCTTGTCAGATCCGCTTTATGACCAAATCCGGATTCGCAAAATCTCCGCGCTCGAACGGTTCGAGTCGCTTTGCGTTTAAGCTAAAAACGAGTCGACATAGTTTTGCAGGAACTTCTTCAATCGTCCCTAACTCGCGAACTTTTCGATTTCGGTTTCAAGCTGCCTGATGAGCGTTTCGGAGACAGGCAAAACATCTTCCAACCGGTAAACTGAGTAAGAAGTTCCCAAATGGTCGCCCGGCACGTTTCGTTTTTCGATTAGTGAAAGCCTGGTCAGCCAGTCGCCTTGCTTGAACAATGTCGGACGGCTGATGTCTAATTCTCTCATCATATCGAGATGCTTTATTTTGCAAACTCCCGCCTCGCCGGACAAAAATCTTAGATAGGCGTAAATATCGAAAGATTTGCCGCGCAGGATCTCGCGGATGTCCGTAAATTGGAACGAATCGCTCTTAATTTTCAGGATGTTTTTTAATTCTTCCTCGCTGATTTTCGGCGATCTCGTCTTTTTGGTTTTGCTATCGCCATCCTCGATTACAACATTCGATTCTTCGGGCGTTTTTTTGACGGCTTGATTTTTTGGTTTTGTCGTGGATTTTGCGGACTTCGCTGACTTTTCGCCTGCTTCCTCGCCAGAGTCAGCCGGTTTTTCCAGATCTACTCGAACTGCGCTACCCGCACTCCTTTTGGAATCGCCGACTTCCCTGCCCCGATAAAGCGTCTCCAGCGGGTCATCATTCTCAAAAGAATCGAGCGTGATCGGCTCGCGCCACAAAGAGTCGGCGTTTCCAACTTCAGTTTTTGTGTTTTTCTTAACAGTTGCCATTGTTTATTTCCCTCGCGCTTTTTTCTTCAACCCAACGCGACGCAACACGTCGTCAGCGAGACGGTCATAATCTTCCGCTGCCCGCGAGCGCGGCGCGAACTCGAAGATGGTTTGCCCTTTTTTCTGTGAGTTTTTCAGCTTCGCGTCCGTCCTGATCGGAGTCAGCAGTTTGTCTTTGCCGAACGTTTGTTCAAGAAGATCCCGCACCTGGTCGGTCAAAGAATACCGCTCGTCCACGATGGTCGGCAGCGCTCCGAGGATCGTCGGTTTGTAATTAAAATATTTCTGCATTCGCTTGATCGAACCCAGTACGCCTTCCAGACCGTCGTAGCTCCAAACTTCGGGCGTGACGGGGAAAATAATGTATTCGGCGAAAAGCAGCGCGTTCAAATGAATTAAACCGTGAGCCGGCGGGCAATCAAGAATGATGACGTCCCAGTCAGACGCCCCGGCGAGTTTTATTTTGAGCATTTCTTCGCGGCGCGGCATCGAATGGAGAATGTCCTCAAGTCCCGCCGTTCGAGAGTCCGATGGAATCAAATCGAGATTTTCTCTGACCGTTGCC
This sequence comes from Acidobacteriota bacterium, assembly GCA_005790265.1. GTDB lineage: Bacteria > Acidobacteriota > Blastocatellia > Pyrinomonadales > Pyrinomonadaceae > SXVE01. The sequence continues at coordinate 2,263 of SXVE01000111.1, forward strand.
ACGGCGCCGATAAAATCGAAGTCAATGTCCTTTAAAACGTGAAAAATCGTCGGCGTCGTATCTTTGACTGCGTAACCCAAGCCTTTCGTCGTATTACCCTGATGATCGAGGTCAACGACCAAAACCTTTTTGCCTTTTCCAGCTAACGAAGCCGCTAAGTTGATGGACGTTGTTGTTTTTCCGACGCCGCCTTTGAAGTTTTGAATTTGGATTGTAACCGGCATAACTTGAAATTGAATTCGGACTTAGATAGAAGATTAAAACCAGAAATAGTTCCCTAACTATAATAATAGAAACTAAGATGTGTCAAGCTCCAATCAGCGCGTCACCCGCTCAGCCAGAGAGCTCAAGGTAAAGGAAAATAATCAGTAATTTAAACAGGTAGGTAAATAGGTAGTATAATACCCAGA
>SXVE01000112.1 GCA_005790265.1 Acidobacteriota bacterium
AAATTGTTATTAACAACATTGGATTTTGTATCTTTGGCAACAGAAAAAGGCAAATTATCACTAAAAATGAAGCTTGATCCGCCAGTTCCTGAAGCCAAAGTTAAAGCTCCGCCAGTTGTGATTGAAGACGGTGTAGAAATAACACTCATCCCGGGCGTGATGCCTTGAGCACCTCGATCAAATCGCATTTCGGCATTTGCTGAAGCGAGAATGGAAAGTTTTGCTGACGGACTCATATTTCCGATGCCGACAAACCCTTGCGCATTTTCCATAATTGTCGAATCGCCGAGAGTTCCGGTTGTGTCCAACCATTTCGGTATTTTGTTTGTTGTTCCGGTTCCGGCGAAATTGGTAAAACCTTCATTATCAACTTTGCTTTTGCTGAAACTGCCCGATCTCAAAATCGAACCGTCAGGGAAAACGATGCCGCCGACGCCAATCTGTCCGTTTGCGTCGCGTTTGACAATCGCCTCACCGACATTTTCGGAAGTTGCGTTGTTAACCACTTGAGCAGTATTGGAAATATCCGCCTCAGTCTGTCCACCGATTGTTTCGGCGCTCGTTGCCGTATCCGCTTTGATGGCGTACGGTGCAGAATTGATTTTTTCTCGCGAGCTGCTCAAAGGCGTGAAAACATCGTTTTCCGATTTGCGAATGCTGATTTCTAAATATCGGTCAGCGCCGGAAAATGATTCCTTACCAAAATCGAGACCGGCGGAAAAAGCGCCGTTGGTCACCAAAGCCGTTGTTTTGACGGTGGCGCCGATCTGATTGCCGCCTTCCGGCGCATCATAAAGTTTGAATTGAAATTGATAGCTGCCGCTTTCGCTAAAACTCGCTTCAGCTAATCGTCCCTGATAATTAATCACAGATGTTTGTCCGAAAGCCGAGCTTACGGCGGCAAACATGAAAATGGCTGTAATGAAGAAAGTATGTAATTTCATATTATTTTTTCCCAGCTACTAAGACTCGTATAAATATTTTTTTTTGCGGATGCCGCAAATCTTCTCACAATATAAAGCGCAAAAAATTCGGCAAAAGTGTCAGCGCGAGCGTATTTTTTTAACTAATTTTTTGAGAAATATTGAATTTGCCGTTTCCATTCAACCGTGCCAAAATAACTTTTTATCAAACACAATTAATTTTAAATAGAGAGGAATAAAGATGCTTAGACGTAATAAGGTGACGGTTGTCGGCGCGGGCAATATTGGAGCAACGTGCGCGCATTGGATCGCGGCAAAGGAATTGGCGGACGTAGTTCTAGTGGATATTATTGAAGGCACTCCGCAGGGCAAATCGCTCGATTTGATGCAGGCGGCACCGATTGACGGTTTTGACGTAAAACTCGTCGGCGCCAACAGTTATGAGGAAACGAAAGATTCGGACATCGTAATTATCACTGCGGGTTTAGCGCGTAAACCGGGAATGAGCCGCGATGATTTATTGAAAACAAACGCCGATATCGTCGGCGGCGTTACCGATGAAATCGCTAAATATTCGCCCGACGCGTTCATTATCGTCGTCTCAAATCCGCTCGATGCAATGGCACAGCTCGCTTTTCGCCGTTCGGGTTTCCCGAAAAATCGCGTGATGGGAATGGCTGGCGTTTTGGATTCGGCGAGAATGCGCTGCTTTTTAGCCGAAGCGCTTGACGTTTCGGTCGAAGACGTGACGGCTTTCGTGCTCGGCGGACACGGCGACACGATGGTTCCGTTGCCGCGTTATTCGACGTGCGCCGGAATTCCGATTACCGAACTGCTTCCGGCGGAAAAAATCGAGGAAATCAATAAACGCACGGCGAACGGCGGCGCGGAAATCGTCGGACTCTTAAAAACCGGTTCGGCTTACTACGCGCCTTCGCTCGGCGCGGTTGAAATGGCGGCTTCGATTTTGAAAGACAAAAAACGCATTCTGCCGTGCGCTGTTTATCTCGAAGGCGAATACGGCATCAACAATTTGTTCGTCGGCGTTCCGGTCAAACTCGGTAAAAACGGCGTCGAGCAGATTATCGAAATCTCGCTCACCAATGAAGAACGCGCGGCACTGCAAAAATCAGCCGGAGCCGTTCAGGAATTGATTGACGTACTCGGCATCTAGATTTTTTGATTCGATTTGTTTGCCGCGAAAAAAGGATTTTGCCTTTTCAGCAGTCTTGAACAAATTTAAACAAGAAAAAGGGAAAACTTGAAAAGGTTTTCCCTTTTTCTTGTTTAGCTGAATCAAAATGACCGAACGCTTCGGTCATTTTGATTGATGACCGCTCACCGGATGAATTCGCTCATCGGCTTAAACTCTTTATTTTGCATTATTTACTCGGCGGCACGAGGTTTGCGAAAGCGTTTGCGGGAAAAGCGCGGAAAGGCTTTTTTCTTCGACAATTTTGGAGTTTAATATAATGAGTAAAAACGAATGGAAATCTCCCCTTATTTCTAAAATCGCAGTATTTTCCCTCACATACGCGTTGATTTTAACCAATGTTTTTGTCGCCGGAGCGAGTGCGCAGACGGCGAATGTCAAAAAAGCCGAACAAACCGTTTTGGCAAAATACACGACCGATTTATCGGCAATCGCGCGGCAAGGAAGATTTCGCGCCGTCAATGATTTTGAAGGCGAAATCAATCGTTTGCTCAAATCTTTGGCGAGCGGCGATTTGCGCCAGCCGGTAATTCTCGATGAAAAAGGGGAAAATCAAGAAGCGGTCGTCGAAGCTTTGGCGCTGCGTCTCGCATCAAAAAAAACTCCGGATAATTGGCGAAACCGGCGCGTTTTGAAACTCGAAATTGACACGCTTTTCAGCGCTGCCAAATCAGACGGCGAAGTTTCGCAAACGATTCAGAAAATTTTTTCCGAGCTGGCGGAAAATAAAAACGAAATCATTTTGTTTGTAGATGAGCTGACCAATTTTGCGGGCAGAGCGCAGATCAACGACGCGCTTGCCAGCACGGTTTTACAGGGAAAAGTTAAAATTATCGGCGGCGCTTCCAAAGCCGATTACGATGAAAAAATCGGCGATTCAACCGAAGTTTCCGCTCTTTTCGATCCGTTCAGCATCGGCGACAGTGAAAACGTCAAAACATCGGCTGAAGCAAAATCCGCAGGAGATTTTCGCGGCGACGTCGTTTCGTACGATCTACGCGAAATGATCAATCAAAATCCGAACGGAAAAAATCGCGTTGATGTGGTCGTGCAGGCGAAAAACGCCAACGATCCGGCGCTGCGCCGTTTGATGGCGGAAAACGGCGTTCGTTTGAATGAAAGAATCGGCGCGAGCGATACGCTGATTGCGAATTTGCCGCTCGATGCGATTACGGAATTGGCAAGCAGCGGAGCGATTAATTACCTGTCGCCCGACCGAAAAACCGGCTCGCTCGGACATCTGGAAAGAACGACCGGAACGGAATTTTCGCGCGCGCAACCGGCGGCGAACGGACGCGCGGCTTATTCGCTCGACGGTTCAGGAGTCGGGATCGCAATTTTAGATTCCGGCATTTTCGCCGCTCATTCGACGTTCAAAGACGCGAGCGCAAACAGCCGCATCGCATTCAGCAAAAGTTTTGTCGAAAACGATGTTAGTGCCGGCGACGTTCACGGACACGGAACGCACGTTGCCGGAATCGCCGCCGGAAGTTTGGCGAAAAACAACAACGCGTATCGCGGAATCGCGCCGAACAGCAAAATTATCAACTTAAAAGTTTTAGACAATCAGGGACGCGGAAAAACGTCGTGGCTGCTGAACAGTTTGGAATGGATCAAACAAAATCATCAGACTTACAACATTCGCGTCGTCAACCTCAGTCTCGGAACGCCGTCGTTTGACACTTATACAAATGATCCGGTGTGCCGCAAAGTGCGCGAATTAAATGCGCTCGGAATTTTAGTGGTCGCCGCCGCCGGCAACGAAGGCAAAAATGCGCTCGGACAAAAAATTTACGGCACGATTCACTCGCCGGGCAATGATCCGTCGGTTTTAACCGTCGGCGCCACCAATTCGCGAGAAACCGATGCGCGTGCTGACGATATAATGGCGACATACAGTTCGCACGGTCCGACGCGTTCGTTTTACGTCAACGCCAGCGGCAGAAAAATTTACGATCACGCGATCAAACCGGATTTAGTTGCGCCGGGTAATAAAATCGTTTCGGCGAAAGCTAATTCCAACAGTTTTCTGATGGCAAACAGCCAGCCTTTGCTCGACGCTCTGACGATTCCGACGGCGGAAGAAAGTTTGGTTTATATGAGCGGAACTTCGATGTCAACGCCGGTCGTTTCCGGCGCGGCGGCTCTTTTATTTCAACTTAATCCGAATTTGACGCCTTCGATGGTGAAGATGATTTTTGAATACACGGCGCAGCCGCTCGCCGGTTTCAATATGTTTGAACAAGGTGCCGGACAACTGAACATGGAAGGCGCGGTGCGACTCGCCAAATCTTACAATCCGACCGTCAATTACAGAACCGGCGGAGTTTCCGGCGCAACTCTTTTGTCGTCGGGACAAACATTTCCCGTCGCGCAATCAACTTTCGGCGGCAACAATTTCGTTTGGTCTCAGGGAATTTTGGCGAACCACGCATACATCAAAGGTCAAACAGTCGCCAGCACGTTTCACAACGCTTACAAAAACGGTTCTTGGTTCGATAACGGAATTTCGATTAACAGCTTGAATAAATATTCGTTTAACAGCAATTTTGCGAATGCGGCGAATCTGAGATTAACGGCGCAAGTTTCCGTCAGCAACGGTTCGACGATGGGCGAAGGCTCAATTTTATTCGGATTCGGAGTTTTAATCAGTGACGGCGTTTTAATCAGCGACGGCGTGCTGGTAAGCGATGGAGTTTTAATCAGCGACGGCGTTTTGATTAGCGACGGTGTGCTGATTAGCGACGGCGTGTTGATTAGCGACGGCGTGTTGATTAGCGACGGAGTGCTAATCAGCGACGGCGTGCTAATCAGCGACGGCGTTTTGATTAGCGATTCCGTAGGCACCGGCGATGCGACGACAGCTAACAATTTAATTTCGGGTGATGCAAATTGATTTATCAAGCAAATTCTAAGGAGAACGCTGTTGTGATCGCTCAAACGCAAACAAAACCGAAAAATTTTCAGCTGTATAAAGCGCAAGCGGACACCGGAGCAAATTACGGCGCCGGAAAATTAGTTAAACTGCGCGAAAAAAATAAATCCGAAGTGATTGCATTTCTCGCCGAACGCTCGATTCATACGGTTGTGATGTCAAGTTTTATCGCCGACAACGGCATCGAAAACCCGAACAATCGCGGCAAATTTTACGGTTATCGCGACAATCGCGGCAATTTGCAGGGAGTCGCGCTGATCGGTCATACGACGCTGATCGAAGCGCGCTCGGAAAACGCCGTTTTTCGTTTCGCGCAAATCGCCCGAAAATCAGAAACGCCGATTCACTTTATGATGTCGGACGGCGATACGATTGAAACTTTTTGGGAAAACTTTATCGGCGAACCAATCAAACCGCGTCTCGTCTGCACCGAAAGATTATTTGAAATCAGCAAATCGGCGCCGCTGCCGAAAACGACGGCAAATTTGAGATTGGCAACCGAAGCCGAGCTTGTGCCGGTTGCCGAAGCGCACGCCGAAGTCGCGCTGCTCGAAAGCGGCACGAATCCGATGGAGCGCGACCGCGAAGGTTTTTTGCGGCGCACGCTGGCGCGAATTCAGAAAGGCAGAACGTGGATCGTGTTTGAAAACAATGAATTGCTGTTCAAAGCCGATATTGTCGCGGAAAATGCCGATGTCGTTTATCTCGAAGGAATTTACGTTAATCCGAAGCGGCGCGGTCAATCGCTGGCGGCGAAATGCCTTTCGCATTTGTCCGGCGTTTTGCTCGAAAAAGTGAAACACGTTTGCCTTTTGAGCAACGTCGAATTTGAGCAGGCGCACCGCGCTTATCAAAAAGCCGGATTCAGTATGAGAGAAACATATCAAACGATTTTTGTTTAACAACAAAAAACTATGGACAAAAATCTTAAATTGTTTAATAATAAAAGCGGCTTCAGAAGTTCCACGTAAACCATTCCGCAAACTTTTTTGGCAAAAACTCTTCCACCTTAAATTTGCCGAACCTATCTTTATTTTTCACTCCCCAACATCAGTGAAATGAAAACTCAAAATATGACAAAACACTATATGCAAATCGTTATTACGATTGGTTTTGCGTGTCTTGTCACGGCGTTTTACAAAGTGCTTCCGGTTAAAACGCTGAATCTGGAGTTTTTATTTTTCGCGCTGATTACCATCGGTCTCGGTTCGCGCATTTCGGTGCAGATTCCGCGTTTCAAATCGCACATCACCGTTTCCGATACTTTTATATTTCTGGCGATCTTTTTATTCGGCGGCGAAACGGCGATTCTGCTCGCCGGAGCCGAAGCGTTCGCTTCGGCGTGGCGTTTCTGCAACAAAAAAATCACCGTTTTTTTCAATGCGGCGGCGATGGCTTTATCAACGGCGGTTGTCGTCGTGACGCTGCGAATTTTCGGACTTAATCCGAGCGAACAATTAAATCAGAGCACTTTTTCCGATTTAGTCGTTACGCTTTCGACAATGGCGCTGCTCCAATTCGCCGTCAATTCCGGTTTGTCTTCAATTTACGGCGCGCTGAAAAGCGAAAAACCGCTGTGGGAAACGTGGAAAACGCATTATTTGTGGACTTCCTTAACTTATTTCGTCGGTGCGAGCAGCGCGGGAATTTTGATCAAGCTGATTCATTACATCGGCTTCGGCGCATTTATCGCCTGTATTCCGGTTATTATAATTTTATATTTAACTTACCGGATGTATCTGAAAAACGTCGAAATGTCGCTGCGGCAAGCCGAGCAAGCCGAACATCACGCGGAAATTTTAGAAAGACAATCGGCGGCACTGCGCGAATCCGAGGAAAGATTTCGCAGCGCGTTTAATTACGCGCCAATCGGCATCGCGCTCGTTTCGCCGACCGGCAAATGGCTTAAAGTCAATCACGCGCTGTGCCAAATTCTCGGATTCGCTGAAGAGGAATTTCTCGCGACCGATTTTCAATCAATGCTTTCGCCCGAAGATTTGGGCGCAACTTTAATTAAAATCAGCGATCTTTTGAGCGGCAGAATTCCGACTTATCAAATGGAGCAGAAATATCTGCACAAAAACGGCAAAACCGTTTGGGCGTGGTGGAGCGTTTCGGCGGCGACGGAATTTGATTCAAAAACGCCCAACTTAATTTTCCAGATTCAGGACATTACCGACAAAAAGCGCGTCGAAGAAAAATTGCAGTACGAAGCGGCGCACGATGTTTTGACCGGCTTGCCGAACCGCAAGTTTTTTATGTCGAAACTCGAAGGCGCGCTCGAAAAAGCGGCGGACGCCGTTTCGCATAAAGTCAGCGTTTTGTTTATTGATCTTGATCGTTTCAAGGTCGTCAACGACAGTCTCGGACATCACATCGGCGATGAACTGCTCGTCGGAATCGCCCGGCGTCTGCGCGAATGCGTTCGTCCTTCGGACACGGTTGCCAGACTCGGCGGCGACGAATTTACGATTCTCGTCGAAGGTTATTTTGAAGACAGCGAAGTGATTCGCATTGCCGAAAGAATTCAGGACAAATTTAATCAGCCGTTTGATTTGAGCGGAAACGAAGTTTACAGTTCGGCGAGCATCGGCGTTTTGCACGCATCGCCGAAACATCTCACTTCGGAAGATTTAATGCGCGACGCGGACACGGCGATGTATCACGCCAAACGCGCCGGAAAAGCGCGCCACGAAGTTTTCGACGAGAATATGCACGAAGCCGCCAAGCAAACGCTGCAGCTCGAAACCGAACTGCGGCGCTCGGTCGAAAAAGACGAGTTTTACGTTTATTACCAGCCGGTTTATTCGTTGATTACCGATCAGGTCGAGGGATTTGAAGCGTTGGCGCGCTGGAATCATCCGCTTTTCGGCGATGTTTCGGCGGGAAAATTCATCGCGCTGGCGGAAGAAATCGGTTTGATAGACGTTCTCGGCGAGCAAATTCTGCGCAAAGCCTGCCGGGAAATGGCGATTATCGAGCGCGAATTCGGCAGCGATTTTCCGCTTCTGCTCAGCGTCAATCTTTCGTCCAAACAATTTGCGCAGCCGATGCTCGTCAAACGCATCAAAAAAATTCTCGAAGAAACCGGCTTCCCGCCCGCCAAACTTCGTCTTGAAATTACCGAACTCGTTTTTTTTGAACACAAAGAAGCCGCCGTCGTAATGCTCAATCAGCTGCGCGAAATCGGCATCGAAATTAATATTGACGATTTCGGAACCGGCTATTCCAATTTGAGTTACTTGATGCAGCTGCCGATTTCGGCGCTGAAAATTGACCGCTCGTTCATCAGTCCGATTGAACCGAACGGCGGCAACACGGAAATCATTCAAACCATCGTTCTGCTCGCCCGCAATTTGGGTTTGCGCGTTATTGCCGAAGGCGTCGAGACCGAAACGCAGCTCGCGCAGCTCCGAAAACTCAATTGTGAAGGCGCGCAGGGTTATCTTTTTGCCAAACCGATGGCGTTCGGCGAAATCAGAAATTTCCTGAACAGCTGCGGCGTCACGGAAATCACCGAAAGACCGTTTGAAGACGTGTCAATCGTGGCGACGATTCAGTAAACAACTTTCACAAAATCCTTTTTTTATACAAATTTATCAATTGCTGCGCGTCTTTTTATCGGCAGCGATTAGTAAATTTTAGCGTTTGGCATTTTATCGAGTTTGCCGCGCACGTTCTTAAATTTACTTAAAATAATAGCGAAACTGATGCCGTCGTTCTGCACTTGATTGATGACGACTTCGAGCAGATGTTCGTCTTTGACATCGCCGCTCGATTTCAGCCATTTCTTTTTCGTTTCCACGCACAAAACGTAACACGGTTTTTCCGGCAGATTGACGACTTTCTTCTTGACCAAGTAAGCTGCCGTAATCTCTTCGTGCGTCGCGACTTTTGCGGCAATCGCGCGCACTTTTTCGGCGGGCAATTCGTGCGGTTCAAGCTCGTCGTAATCTGAAATGTAGCCGCGTTCTTTCTGCGCGGCGAGCACAACATCGTAAAAAGTTTCGGCGCGGTTGAGGTAAATTAAACCTTTTTCTTCCTGATTGCGCGCGTAAAGAAAAGCGTAAATCTGCTCGCACGCGGCAATCGTAAAAGAATCGTCCTGCTTCATCACTTCTTCCAAAAGCTCGATTCCCTTTTCGTTTTCGTTTTCGAGCAGAATGCTGCCGAGATCGAATTTCGCCGACGCGCTCTGCGGATTTTTTCGCAAGATTTCTTCTAAAAAAGGAATCGCCGCATTGTAGTCTTCATTTTGCGCTTTCAAATGCGCCAATTCGTAAAGCTCGTCTTCAGTTAAATCGCTCGCCGCCGCTTTGGTTTCGAGTTCGCTCAAACGCTCGCGCACTTTGCCGAGATGTTCGTGATGCTGCGTCCAAAAAGGCGCGACTCTGGTTTGCCATTCGCGGTCGAACGTTTCAATTAACGTGTCGCCCAAATCGCCGAGAAAAACCTGCGCCGCCGATTGATCGGAAACCGTCGGCAAATGCTGGCTATCGGGCGCAAATTCATAGCCCATTAATTTCAGCCGTTCGTTGAGCGACGGATGCGTGTCGTGGTAATCACTGCGCGCGGAAAGCGCTTTCGAGAGCGCGATAATCTCTTTCGCTTCGTCGCGTTCTTCGCGAAAATGCCGCGCCATTCGGCTGAACGTTTTTTCCGGCGCGCGCTGATCGGTTTTCGCCCGGTCAAAAACGTCTTTCCAAAAATCTTTTTCGAGCAGACGCGCTTTTACTTCCGTGTTCATCAACGCTTCGGCAAGCGGTTTCGCGCCGTAAAATTCGACTGCCATTCGGTCGGCTTCGCGTTCGTGCTGGCGTGCGAGCACGAAGGAATAAGCGTTAAAATACGGAAAATACCAACTCACAAAAGAGGTGTAAAGAAAAGAAATGTTGCCGCCTTCGGCTTCCTGATTTTCGAGAAAGCGCGCCCACGTTTCGCGCAGCTGATAAATCCACGCCGCATCGCTGCCGTGTTTTTTAGAAATATGTCCCATTTCGTGCGCGAGAACGGCGCGAAATTGTTCGGGAGAAAGAACTTGCATCAGCGGCAGACCGACGCTCAGATACGTTTCTTTACCGAAAAAAGCGCGACGCGGAAAAGTGTGTACCGACGCATTAAAATCGGAATTCACTAAAATGTGATCGGGTTTCGGCGCGGCGATTTTTTCGCTGATGTCATCAATCGTCTGAAAAAGCTGCGGCGATTCGGCACGCGTCAACGCGTAACCTTCCGGTTTCGGAGGCGCGGTAAAAAGCGAACGCAGCGCGCCTCCGAGCGCGCTGAAAATTCCGATTCCGGCGATGATAATGAGCCAGACGATTTTTCCGATCAGCTTCAGTAACAAAAAAAGCCCGCCGGGGAAAAACCACAGCGCGACGGCGACCGCGAAAACTATCACGACGGGAAAAGTCGCCATCAGCAAAAAATATGCGTACCCGAGCAGCGCGATTGCCATTACGCGCAATTTATAAGCTTTTGGATTTTCTTTGGCTTCGTTTTCGAGACGATTTATCAGGGAAAAATATTTTTCGTATTTCATTTTTTGGGATTTTTGAGAGTTACGTAATTAGAGATGACGATAATCAAACTGAAAAATATTAGCAGAAAAACAAAAAAGGCAAAAGCGTTTTTTCGCCTCTGCCTTTTTTATTAAATTACACGATTGAAACTATTTTCTCAGCCAGCCGAACAGCGCGTTAACGGTAATATCGCGGTTCGTTTCATAAATCGCGCGCGTCAAGGGAATGCCCATCGGACAAACCTGAATGCAGTTTTGCGCATTGCCGCAATTGCTGATGCCGTCGTCGCCCGTCAAACCTTCGAGCCGTTCGTCAATCGTAAATTTGCCGGTCGGATGCATATTTTGGTAACGCGCCTGCGCAATCGCTTGCGGTCCGATGTAATTGTCGTCGTGATACTGCGGACACGCTTCGAGGCAACAGCCGCACGTCATACAGCGCGAATAAGCGTAGCGTTCCTGCGCCGTTTCCTGCGACATCGTCGCGCCGGGACCGAGATCGTGCGTGCCGTCGAGTTCGATCCAGGCGTTGACCTGTTTCAAATGATCGAACATTCTGGTGCGGTCAACTTTCAAATCGCGCACGTTCGGAAATTTGCTCATCGGTTCCAGCGTTACCGTGTTTCCGCCGTCGGAAACGAGCAGATCATCAATCAGCGCCGAACACGACTGGCGCACGCGACCGTTAATGACCATTGTGCAAATGCCGCAAACCTGTTCCAAACAGCTCATATCCCAAACCGGCGGCGTGGTTTCCCTGCCTTCTTTAGTCACCGGATTTTTGCGAATGTCCATCAATACGGAAATCACATTAAGATTGCGGCGGTACGGAATCGAGAAAGTTTCCCAGCGCGTTGCCGCTCCGAGTTTGTCGCGCCGCTGAATTTTTATCTCGACGGTCTGCGGCGGATCGGTCAGCCGTTTTTTCTCTTTGAATTCGTTACTGTTGCTCATAAATTTTCTTTCGGAACCAATTACTTTTTTCGTTAAAAACCGCTTTTACTGCTCGCCGCGTTCGCGTTTCTCTTCGCTGATTTCCTTGAATGATTCGCCGTCCTGAAGTTTTCCGCCCTCCTTGATCCACGTCGCTTCACGCGACTGCGGTTTCTGTTCGGTGTACGGCGTCGGAACTTGCGCGGCGCCGTCCGGAACGGGCAAACCCGATTTTTTCGCTTCTTCGGCGACCGCCGCTTTCGCTTTTCCTTTTGTGTAATCGCGTTTGCGCGGCTCGATCAACCCGACTTCAACGGCTTCGTACGACAAAATCGGCGCTTCGCTCGACCATTCGGCAATCGTTGTTTTCAAAAATTTATCGTCGTTGCGATCCGGAAAATCCGGTTTGTAATGCGCGCCGCGCGATTCGTCGCGATTCAAAGCGCCGAGTGTAATGACACGCGCCAGTTGAAGCATATTCCACAACTGTCTGGCGTGCGGAACGGCTTGCGTCGCCCACAAATTTGAATCGTTGATCGAAATGCGTTTGAAACGATCCTGCAGCTCGATCAATTTATCGTCCGTCGCTTTCAGGCGGTCGTTATAACGAACGACGGTGACGTTATCGGTCATCCATTTGCCCATTTCGTCGTGAATTTTATACTGATTTTCCGAACCCTCGTTTTTGATAATCTGATTATTGATTTCCTGCTGTTTTTTGAGTTCAGCCGCGTGAATGCCGTTTGTCTCCGTCGTTTTGCGCTCGACGTTTTTGGCGTAGTCAATCGCCGCCGGAGCCGCGACGAAACCGCCGTAAACGCAGGAAACAAGCGAGTTTGCGCCCAAACGATTCGCGCCGTGAATCGAATAATCGCACTCGCCCGCCGCAAAAAGTCCGGGAATATTGGTGCGCTGCTCGAAATCAACCCAGAGTCCGCCCATCGAATAATGAACGCCGGGGAAAATGCGCATCGGCACGTGGCGCGGATCGTCGCCGACGAACATTTCGTAAATTTCTAGAATCGCGCCGAGCTTGCGCGTCAAAGTTTCCGCCGGAACGTGCGTTAAATCCAGATAAACCTGATTTTCGCCGTCAACGCCGTAACCTTCGAGACAAACCTGGAAAATTTCTCGTGTCGCAATATCACGCGGCACGAGATTGCCGTAAGCCGGGTATTTTTCTTCGAGAAAATACCAGCGCTCGCCAGC
>SXVE01000113.1 GCA_005790265.1 Acidobacteriota bacterium
CAGCCGACGCTTGATTTACTTGAACAATATGGCTTTTTGATTCTGATGTTTTTGATTTACATCGGTCTTTTTAGTTTGGTTATTTACCCATTCCGTCTTGCTCTACAATATTTATTATTATCCATTTATTAAGGTATGAAAAAACGCATTTTCAGCGGCGCGCAGCCGACCGGCGAACTGCACATCGGCAATTATTTGGGCGCATTGAAAAACTGGGTCGCATTGCAGGACGAATACGAAAGTTTTTTCTGTATCGTCAATCTCCACGCCGTTACGCTGCCGCAAAAACCGGAAGTCTTAAAGCAAAAAAGTCTGGATTTAGCGAGAATTTATCTCGCTTCAGGCATCAATCCCGAAAAATCAACCGTCTTTATTCAATCGGATGTCAGCGAACACGCCGAACTCGCGTGGATTTTGTCGTGCGTCGCCAGAATGGGCGAACTCGAACGAATGACGCAGTTTAAGGACAAAGGCAAAGGCAACGCCGAACGCGCCGGAGTCGGGCTATTTACATATCCGATTTTGATGGCGGCGGACATTCTTTTGTATCAAACCGACCTCGTTCCGGTCGGACAAGACCAGAAACAGCATCTCGAATTAACGCGCGATCTCGCGACGCGATTTAACCGCGATTTCGGCGAAACGTTTGTTGTTCCCGAACCGTTTATTCCGCCAATCGGCGCGAACATTTTGTCATTGCAGGAGCCGACGAAAAAAATGTCGAAATCGGACGAAAACGCGAACGGCTCGATATTTTTATTGGACGACGCGGACACGATTACGAAAAAATTCAAAAAAGCCGTCACCGATTCGGGAACGGAAATCACTTTCGACGAATCGCGTCCGGCAATCAAAAATCTGCTGACGATTTACCAATTGATGACCGGCAAAACGGCGGAAGAATGCGAAGCAAATTTTGTCGGCAAAGGCTACGGACATTTCAAAACCGAAACTGCCGAAGCCGTGATCGAATTCTTGAAACCGTTTCAGCAGCGCGTCAAAGATTACTCGGACGAAGATTTGCGGGAAATCTTGAAAACCGGCGCGGCGAAAGCGCGAGCGATTGCGCGCGAAACATTGACCGACGTTTACGCCAAAATGGGCATTGTCGGCGCAGCAAATTAATTTTCGCCGCGCGCCGAACACGCCGTTTTTAGAGTTTGCTTTTCATCTTGTTTTTTCCTCCGGCAAAACGAGTTCATCGCGCAATTCAAAAATTATGAAATCTCGCTTGGTAATTTCGCTCGCGCTGTTGCTGTGGTGCTTTCACTGCGCCGCGTTCGGTCAAAACAAAACCGCCGGTCAGCTTGACGGTCGCTGGTATCTCACTTTTGATTTGCCCGACAGCATTTATAAATCAGCCGTCGCGTTCAAAGTCGAAACCGGCGGCGCAGTCAAAACGGCTAATCTGGGAGAGCCGCTGCTGTTTCTTGACGGCGGAACGATTGACGGCAATCAGCTCAAACTGAGCGGCAAATCCGCTTACGGCAACGTGACGATCACCGCCGATTTAGCGGGCGACAAAATCAGCGGCAAATGGTCGCTCGGATTCGTCGGCGGCGCGATGAGCGGCGAACGCGAACCGGCGGATAAACCGAAAACAAATTATTCCAGCGTTTTCGAGCGCACGTGGAAAACTTTCGACGAAAAATTTTACGATCCGAATTTCAACGGCGTTGCCTGGCGCGGAATCGGCGACAAATATCGTCCGCTCATCGCTAAAATCGCGGACGACGCCGAGTTTATCAACACGATGCGGCAAATGCTGAAAGAATTGAAAGTTTCGCACGTCGGGTTTTATTATTCGCCGTTTGAAAACGCGATCACGGCAAAAAAATCGGTTGCCGCCGAAAACGCCGCTTCGTTTCAACCGTTGACGTGGAAAAAAATCTCGCCGGAAATCGGTTATCTGCAAATTAAGGAATTTACCGAAAGCGCCGAAGCGGTCGCTTCGGTTGACCGCGCTTTTGCGGAAATCGGCGACGCGCCGAATTTGGTTATTGATCTGCGCGGCAACACCGGCGGCACTTTGAGCGTCGCAATGCGGCTCGGCGATTTTTTATTTGATAAACCGACGCCGGTCGGTTTTTTCGCGACGCGCGAAGGTTTGAAACGAAATAAAGTTGATTCGATGGACAAACTGAATGCGGCGAAATTACCGGTTTATTCCGGCTACAAGCTCGACGATTTTTGGGCTTCGATGGACAAAAACGGCGCGGTCGCCATCACTTCCGGCGGACGCGCGCCGAAAATCTATCGCGGAAAAGTCGTTATTTTAATCAACGAACGCTGCGCCAGCACGACCGAAGCCTTCGTCGCCGTCGTTAAAGAAATGAATTTAGCAACGCTCGTCGGCACCAAAACGCGCGGCGCGGTTTTATCGGCGGTCAGCGAAAAAACCGTCGGCGATTGGCTGGTCAGATACCCGAAAGCCGATTATCGCACCGCCCGCGGCAAAAGAATCGAAGGCGCGGGAGTCGAGCCGCACGTCGCGGCGGAGAAAAATAAGGAACTCGAAATTGCTCTGCAAACCCTGAAAAAACCGAATTAAACGCGGCGCGAAAATATCAGCCGACGTTTGCGCGAAAACGAGAACCGACGGCGCAACAAGTAAATAACGGTTTTTTGAAATACGAAATTTAGTAGTACCGTAAAATGAAAAAAGCGCCGAATGACATTTTAATTCGGCGCTTTTTTCATTTGAGTTTGTTTTCAAAAAAAGTTAATCAAGATAAATCCCGGCGGTCGTCGGAGCCAAATTTTCCAGTTTTGATTCGGCGACAAAGCGGTCAACCATTTTCGATTCTTCTTCTTTTCCGGTGATCGGCGCAAAGCGAAATCGCGCTTTGTCGCTGCCGATTTTCAAAAATATCTTGAAAATACTGCGGTTTTTCCATTCGCGCGTGTTTTCGCGGTCGAGCTTGAATTTATCAACATTGACGGTCGAAGTTTCAAAAGTGTGGCGATTGTCGTCGGATTCAAAGCGAATGTTTTCCGGCGAAATATACAACGAACCGGTGCAGCGATGCGTAAATTTGCCATTGTCGTCGTGAAAAACCCGAAAAACCGCGCTGCCGCCGTTTTCGATGGCTTGATGCATTAAGCGATCAGCGCGCGCCGCGTCGTTTAAGCCGTAAAGACTGACAAAACCGAGCATTTGATACGCCGCCGGACTTTTCGGCTTCATTTTGACGGCGGTTTCAAGATAACGCACCGCGCTGCGCGTATCCTGTTTCTCTTTGAATGAACTGATCGCCTGTTCGATCAAATCGTCATAACTGGTCGGAGCGTTCGTGTTAGGCGTGCGCGGCGAATTGCGGCGATTGTTTTTGACGATCAGACTGTTGACCGCAAGACGCGGATTGCTTTCCGCCGCCTGAATTACTTCCGGTCGCGCACCGGCGGCAATCAGCGCCTTTCTGATTTCGGGCGTGATTTTAAAGTCTACGCCGTTGTTATTGATCACGGTGACGATATCGCGCGTTTGGAGCGATTTGGAGCGAAGCACTTTAATCAAACGACTTTTCTGGACGGGCGCGCCTTTATACTGCGCAAAAGCATTGATGCCGCCGCATAAAATCAGCAAACCCGCCGTCACGGTTTGCAAACTTTTTGAAATCTTTTTGAGCTTTAATTTTAGATTTTTCATCAGTATTCTCTTTAATTTTTCGTTGGCGCGGGCGCGTTAAAGTTTGAGTTTGTGAGAGATTTAGAATCCTGTCAATAATTTTTCAGCGCGGCGCAAACGTTCGCTGGCAGTTTCGCGCGGCAATTTGTTTTTCGGCGCAGATTTTACATTTCTGTCAGTTTCCGTCTGGCGTTTGCCCGCCGGTTGAACTATTTTGATCGGCTTTGGCGTTTTTTCGTCTTCATCCGTTTCCGGATTCGTTATCTCAGGTGACTTCGCGGCAAAATCAATCGTATTTGGCGGCGGCGAAAATTCGTTTTTTGTTTCGGCAATTTGCGGTGCCGCGTTTGCTTCCGCCGAACTGACAACCGGCTGCGCCGCTTCCGCAGAAGTTTCCGCCGCGCGCAGATATTCGTTTTGAATAAAGGAAAACTGCCAGATGAAATGCGCGACGAGCACGACCAAAACGGCAGCTCCGGCGATTTTATAGCGGCTCGCGCTGCTCTTGTCCGGCGCTGATTTCAATACTTCCGAATCACCGACCAGCGGCGTTTTTTGATTGTCGGAAAAGCTGACGGTGACTTCAGCGAAACTCTTATCTTCAATTAATTCTTCGATTTGCAGCGGCGGCGGTATTTTTTCGGAATCATTTTTCGTGAACGGATTCAGCAAACTATTTTCAATATTTTTTGCGCCCGAAACATCAAAGCCGGAATTAATCAGCGCGGCGCGCAGCGCGTTAATCGTTTGTTTGGAACCGCGTAAAAAGTCGCCGAGCGCGCCGACGGCTTTCTCGTTAACGTCCGATTTTTCCAGCGCAGACTTCGTTTTCGCGCCGTTGTGATACTCGCTTTTCAGCCGTTCTAATTCCGCGCCGGAAAAATTTTTGCCGGTCAGCATTTCAAAAATCACCGCGACCGCCGATTGCGCGTCGTTTTTGATTTTATCGTTCAAAGCCGCAGATTCATTTTGTTCAAAAGCGCCGAAATTTAAGATTTTAACCGTTCCCGCATCGCCGATCACGATGTCGGAACTTTTTAAATTGTTGTGAAAAATTCCGTTTTTGTGCGCGTATTCCAGACTGTCTAAAATTTGCGCGCTGATTGACGCGGCGCGTTTCTCCGCAATTTTTTCGCGCCGCACGATTTGATCGAGCGTTTCGCCTTCGGTAAATTCGGCGATCATCAAGAGCTCGCCGTCAATTTCGGTAAGCGCGTGAAGCGTCGGAACCGAAGAATGCGCGAGACGCGCCAGCACCGCGCCTTCGCGCCGAAAATTGTTTGCCGCCTCAACTTTCTGCGCCGCATCTTTTTCAAGAACTTTCACTAAAACCTGCCGATTCAGCGATAAATCAACGGCTTTATAAGTCGAGGTTTGCGCGTTCCGGTTTATTTTTTCCAGAATTTTATAATTTTTGATTAATTTTCCAATCATTTCTTTAATTTCGTAAAACGACTTTTGGTAAAAAACAATCCGCGCCGAGTGAGAATTGGCGAAGATTTTAAGTGCCGAAACCCGAAAAAATTGCAGGCAAAATTTCCAGTGTTTGCGATATTTTCGATCTTCAGAATTTTAACCGCAATCTGCCTGCGCGCTCAATTTCAAGACCATTCGGTTTAATCAAATAAACAAGCGCAAAACAAGTTTAACAAATTATCGCGCATTGATGAAATAGTTAGAATAACAACTAACTGAATATTAATGATTTTATAAAGATTCAACCTTAAAAAGTTTAATCGTAGAACAAGCAGTCTGCAATATGATGCTTTCCCGGTAATTTCTGGCTGCTTAACCACAGGTTGGCGAAATAAATACCTTTGTAATGACTGAATTTTAATAAAAGATTGCCGACAGTCGTGATTTTTTATCGAAACAAAATGTTTTTTTGTTACTCGATGCGAAATGCTAAAATAAATTTTAATAAGCGCAATAAAATCGAGCCGGAGAATTCGTTTTTTCGGCAGTCAAATTTCTGGACATTAATTCTAAATTTAAGGAGCAAACAGACAATGGACGCAGCGAAAAAATCATACGACATTCCGAAATTTAAAGAACAATACAACAATTTTATCGGCGGCGAATTCGTCGCGCCGGTCGGCGGCGAATATTTCGACGTGATTTCGCCGGTTGACGGCAAAGTTTTTACAAAAGTCGCCCGTTCGACCGCCGCCGATATTGAGCTCGCGCTCGACGCGGCGCACAAAGCGGCTGAAACGTGGAACAATTCTTCGGCGACCGAGAGAAGCAATCTGTTGTGGAAAATCGCCGACGTGATGCATGAAAATCTCGAACTGCTCGCCCGCGCCGAAACTTGGGATAACGGCAAACCGATTCGCGAAACGATGGCGGCGGATTTACCTTTGGCGATTGACCATTTTCGTTATTTTGCGGGCGTCATTCGCGCCGAAACCGGCGAAGCGACCGAACTCGACGCAAACACGGTTTCAATCAACATTCACGAACCATTGGGCGTCGTCGCGCAGATTATTCCGTGGAATTTCCCTTTGCTGATGGC
>SXVE01000114.1 GCA_005790265.1 Acidobacteriota bacterium
AATTTGCGATTAATTCCATCAAAGCAACTTTAGGGTCTTTCATTATCGAGTGTCCTGCATAAGCCTCAAGAAATTGGTCATCGAATAACGCATTTTGTGTAATTCCGCTCATTTGTGAATCCTCTTATTTGTTTGATTAGTATTAAATATAGTTAATAGGAATGAAAATTTCAGAGCGGTTTATCTAAAACATTTGATTTTAGATAAACCGCTCTGAAATTTCATCAAGACCTCTTAAAATCGAGCGCGACTATTTGCTGGTATGCGGCGCTGTCGGTGCCGGGTTTGCGGGCTAGTTGGGCTTTGATTAGTTTGACGAGTTTGAGGACGCCGGTGTCGGGGTCGTAGAGAACCGCGTCGCGGGCGTCGAGTGCCGAGCCGAGGGCGGCGGTGGCGGTTTTAGCGGCGTTGTTTTTGGCTTCGAGGGTGCTGAGTTTTCCATCGAGCGTTGTTGTTTGCATTTCGGTTTCGTTCGGCGCGTAAGCGGGCTGGGTTTTGAGCAGCGCGATTAAGTCGGCGAAATACGCGACCTGGTTGTCGTAGCCGCGCGACGCGACCGAGTGCGTTTTGGCTTTCGATTCATCAATGTCGGCGGTTGCCGGATTGTCAACCGGCAATTCTCCGGCGCGTTCGCCGCGCATTCGGCGGACGATTGAGACGAGATCGGCGGTAAAAGCCGCATCGTTAACATCAACTTCGGCGGCGCGTTTGACGTTGACAGTCAGCGCGCTGATGTCGGCAAACTCGTCGGCGCGCGCGTTGACGGCGATCTTCTTGGCGGCTTCGGCGGCATCAACCGTCTGCATCGCTTGTTTGGCGGCAGCGAGTTTGGTTTGCAGCGCGGCAAGCTGAATCAGCGGTTGGCTCGGATTATAAACGGCTCCGAGAGCGGTAACGGTAATGACGACGGTTTCAAAATTAGCGACGTTTTTGGCGTGTCCTGTTGCCATTTTTTTGGTGGAGTTTTCTATTATTGGCTACTGTGAAAGTTTTGAGGAAATCCAGCGGATTGAATTGATAAGATTTACCTTGGCTCGTTAGAAAAATCAGAGATTGGCGGCAAAAAGGCAACTAGAAAACTCTATTGGGTGCATTGCGTTTGCGGCGTCAACTTTACGGTAAATTCGATTTCCAAAAAACATTGATTCGGTGCGATTCGGGAAATATAAATTAAAAGCATTCCAAAGTCAATTTTTGTTGTGGACAACATTTTGAGCGGTTAAGTGATGCGAACAAAAAGCGAGCGAAGTCTAAAACAGACTTTCGCTCGCTTTTTGTTTCGGGTTGCGAATTGGCGCTTACTGCAAAGCGGTGATGTTGAGTGCGGTAATTTGTTCAAAAACGCTGACGGCTTGCGGCGTAAACTGGAAGCGTTTGTGGTGCGCGTTGACGATGTAGGTTTCGCCGGTTTTTACATCGTCGAACGTGTAGAAACCGAACGGATTGGTGCGCGTTGTGCGCGTTGCGCCGTCGGCTCCGGTCATTGAAACGGTCGCGCCGGAAATGCCGCGCGCTTTGGTGTCGAGAACGCGTCCGCTGGCGGAAACATTGGCGGCGGTCGGCGCGAGACTCTGCCGAAACTGCGAAAAAGCGAGCGCCGTATTATTAATCGTCAGCGCGTTGTTGCGGTCGGTCGTGCCGGTCGGCTGCGCCAGATAATTGACATTCGGATTGGAAAAATACGGTCGGCGCGTCGTTGTCGAACCGCATTGCGTTCCGGCGTAAGACATCACCGTGCGGAAATTGGTCGTCGTCGTGCCGGTATTGAAGCAGTGTCCGAACGAATAAGTGAAAACAGCTTGCGCCGATGTTGTTCCGGCATCGGCGGGATTGTGATTGGCGCCTTGATTGTGTCCGAGTTCGTGCGGAAACGAGAGATTGTCAACCGCGCAGCCTTTCACCGTCGCCGTAAAAGCACTCGGCGCAAACGACGTCGAATTCCCGCCGTTAGCCATCAAATAACCTAAGCCGCAGCCGTCCGACGCGTTTTGCACGAAAATCGCGACGGCGTCAGCCTTAACCGCTTCGCGCGCGGCGGCAACCGTCGCGTCATTTCTCACCCAGGTCAGCGCCGCGCTGAGCGTTCCGGTTTCCGCAAAATTAACTTCCATCGAGCGCACGAGACGAACGCGCGGATTGATGCCGCTGTTGCTGTAAACCGTGTTCGTCGTCGTCACGGCTTGCGCGGAGAAGGCATCGGCTTGCGTCGTGCCGCCGAGTCCGTTTTTGACCGGCGTCGTGTAAACGATCATCACGTCAATCGTGCTGCCGTCGTCGGCGTTCGGCGCGAGCGTCTGTTGATTGCCTGTTGGCTGATCGAAAATTTTGCCGTTTGTCGAAAGCGTATTCTGCACGGTGTTTTCCCGCACCCAATCGAAATAATCCGCCGGATGTTCTTCGGGAAAAAGACTCTGGTCAATTTTGACGAGAACGTGCGCGCCGTCCGCTTGCGGCGTGATGTTGTAAACGCCCGACGGCGTATAAATCAAACCGGTCAGAACATTTTTATAAGCGGTTAATATCACGTCGCCGTCAAAATCCGCGGCGGTGATTTTGCCGTTCCACGAAAAGGTGTCGGCGTTTTGCTGCACGAAGCCTTCGGTTTTGCGCTGCACGGCGCGGTAAATTTTGCCGTCCAGATCAGCGATTTCGATTTCGCGCGCCTGCGGCGAAGCAATCGCTTTTAGATTCACTTTAATCGGTCGCTGATTGACGGCGGCAAGCGACAACGATTTATCGCCGACTTTTTCCGCGCCCGACAAACTGAACAATCGCGCTGCTTTTGCTTCTGACTGCCCGAAAACGCTTGCCGAACACACGGCAAAAACAGAAACAAACAAAAATATTTTTAGAAACGGGTTTTCATTCATGACAAACTTCCTCACTCGAAAATTAATTTTGATTAGATTTTTTAAGGCTTCCGCTCTACTCGCTGAAACGGCGGACGATGAAAACGTGCGCGCCGTCAATTGTGGGAAAAGGCTTTTTAAATATTGCCGAAAAGCAAAACGTCTTATTTTGCCGCGTTTAACTGCTGTAAAAATAAGTTTCGTAAAAATCGTGTGAAAGAAGTTTTTCAGAAACGATAAAAATACTCGCTGCACTTACTCTCTGATTTTTGTTTTGGTGTGAACCGTGAATAAGCAGAAGTAAAAACTTGTTCAAAAGCGGAATGCCCTTGAAAAAAATAGCTTAATTTTCCTTTTATGACAAGCTTTTTTTCTGTTCGGCAAGCGAACAAATGCATTTTACCGATTACGCATCGCCGATGGCGCGAACGGAAAAGCCACAAACATCGGAAATTTAACCCGCTCTGATGCGCGGCTTCGGGTTGAGACGACGGAAAAACACACCAGGATTTTGCGACCGTAAAAAAAGCATTCGGCAAGCGAAAATCGCTCGTTTTGTCGGAAAGCAGACATAGTAATCATCGCTCGCGCTTTATTATTTATTCGCAGCGTAAAACTTAAGCAAGTTTGTTAACTAAAGTTTTTTATAAGTTTTTTGCGCGCTAAAAATTAAAACAGA
>SXVE01000115.1 GCA_005790265.1 Acidobacteriota bacterium
ATCCGCGCCGAGCCGGTCGTAATCGTCCGCCTTTAACGAAATGACGAGATGATGCAGTTCGTCGTTCGCGGGTCTTTTAACGGGCGCGCCGCTTTTCAAAAACAGATTGGCTTTTTCGACCGACAGGGAATCGGCGCAAGAATTAAAAATCTCGCGCGCCTTCGGCTCTCGCGTCTGGTCAATCTTGCTGTGCGCGACGTAATGAACAAGTCCGCGCGTGCTTCCCGATTTTGCTTGAATGCTGACGACAACTCTCATCTAAAAATCTTTATTCGGCGGCAGGTTGATTAGGCGGTAGAAGCCGCGCCTTTATCGTTTCGATTTTGGTGAAAAGATATAGCATTTCCGGTTCGACCGATTCCAAATTCAGGTCGTGATGCAGACTTAATTTTTCAAGCTCGGCGAGCGAATGTTCGACGAGTCCTAAAATGTTTCGATTGGCGAAATCCGAACTGTTTTTTTTCTCGATCTCGACGGGGCTGAAATACTCGATCAGCTTGGTAAAAATCTGATTCAGATACGACATACAAACTACTGACGTGCAGTAAATTTCGCTCGCCAAAACGCGCGTGAAACGAGAATTTTCCGCCGTTTCAATCAGAGATTTTTCCATTTCTCTGGCGTGTTCTTCGAGCCGTTCGAGTCTCGCGTCCGATACATCCGTCATAATCGCTTTGTGCTTTTCGTTATTGACGATCCATTCGAGCAATTCTTTTTCTCGTCCGCTTTCGCCCGTAAAATTCACGCGCCCGCCGGCGAGCGCGACGCGGATGAGTTTCTGAGCGACCGTTCCTTTTTTCAGTCCCGTCTCGCGCGTGATTTCGTTGATGATTTTCTCGTCGCGCTCGAATGGTCGAACGTAAAGCGAATCGCCCAATGCTTCGTCGCTAATCTCGGCGATTTTACCGATCAGTTTTCTTTTCTTCTGCTCTTGCATTCTGCTCCGATTTTTTTGAATTAGTCTTATTTAGCGGTCAGAAAATTTCTGACCACGCATTTTCTTCGCTCGCTTTGGTTTACGGGCGCGACCGTTTTTCTCATTAAATCTAACCTATTGAATTTGAGCGTGTTAGACTGTCAGAAAAATTCCGTTTTGAGCAAGAGCAAAAGGCGTTCCTAAACCTTTATATTTTCGGCGTTTTTCAATTCTTTTCTGAGTTTGATATGTATATTTCGAGCTGCTGTCAGATTCTGACAGCGATAAAACTAATCGGAGCAACATTTATTTTCTGACAGATGTAAATTTAAGTCCTATCCTGTCATACAACCCGACGACGAATTTTGTTTTGATTGACTGCGGTTGTATGACAATGACTTTCGGCTTAAAAATCCTCAAAAAAATAGGGACGCTTTTCCGATTCAAAAATGACCGGCGAAGCGTCCCTTCGGTTATTGATTTGAGTTTTTAAGCCGTGCGATTGACCAAATAAATAACCGTTTCGAGTTTTTCTGAAATGGAAGCGCGCGTTCGACTGCGGATGCTTTCGCATAAGCCTTTGAACTCGCCGAAAGCGTCGAGAATGTTGTTTATTCGATTGTCGGTTTCCTTGACTTCCGGGTGTCCGGTGATATGTGCCAGCAGTGCGTCCGCCGCTTCGATTGGTTTGTTCGGATTTTTCAGAATGACTTCGGCGTGATGCTCGGCGAGAAAGTTGGTCAGCCGCCGTTCGCGTTCTAGCAGATTCATCAATTTCGAGTTTTCGATTTGCCTGATGCAGCGCATCTCGGCGCGGTTTGCACCGCACTCGTCATAAATTTTTGCGTTCATTTTTTCAAGTCTCCTTTAGCGTTTATTCGAGTCGCCCGCGCCGGAGCGCGACTAACTCTTTGAATTCGCATTTGGCAGACTCGAAAACACCTTGCCGGCTATTAATCGAATCGAAATTTTAAAAGAGGCACGCGATTTGTTTATGGCTTTTAACGGTTAGCCTATGGGTTAAAAATCAACTAATTTTTGAGAGGAAAAATGACCGAAAAACAAGAAACCGAAACCAACGAAAAGACGAAAACAAACGAGCCGATCTTGCAGCTCAAACGACTGAATTACGTTAAAATCGGCGGCAAAATTTTGGATTCGACGAACGCGAAGCTCGATAAATACATCTCCTACGCGACAGAAAGAATGAAAACCGAAATCACTTCCGGCGACGTGATCGAACACGGCTTGAATTTAGTATTCGACCGCGATGCCGGATTCAAGGAATGGCTCAAACAAAACTGAAACTGTTTGAAAAATTTCGTAGAGAAAAGCCCGTTGCAAATCAGACGGGCTTTTTCATCAGACCAGCAAGGCAAGCTGTTCGTCGAAGGCAGAGATTTGCGTGCGGTATTTGGCGAGCATCGTTTTGCCGACTAGAGCTTCCTGAACGGTTAAAACGGACTTTTGAGCGAACCGATGCCCAAGTTCGCTGTCGAATTTGTTGAAGCCTTGACCGTCAACTTTTCGCGCTCCGTCGCACGCTGCGGCTAAAGTTTTCAACCCATTGTGAATCATCCTGACGACATCTTCGCTCGGCGCGCCTTGCAGAATTTCGGCGAGCCGGTCGAGCGTGTCTTTATCCAGATTTTCTTTGGCAATCGCGGCGGCGCGCGAAAGCCTATCGGCGGTTTCCTGATGCGGATTGCCGGCGTGTCCGCGAACCCAATTCCATTGGATTTCGTGCGTCAAACAAGCGTTGATGAGACGATTCCAATATTCGCGGTTGGTCTTCATCCGGTTCTTGCCGAGCATCGTTTCGACGACGTATTTCGAGTCGGAATAGATCCGCACGCGGCAGGACAATTTGAGCGATTCGAGCGCGATGGCGCAGGCGAGAATTTCCGCTTTTTGATTGGTCAACGCGCCCAAGAAAGCGGCTTTAAGTTTGATGCGCCGGTGGTCTTCGCTAATCAATACAACGCCCGCTCCGGCTTGCGCCTCGTCGCTGCCGTTTTTCAAACAAGAGCCGTCGGCGTAAATCAAAACTTCCGGTGCTGATTTTTCTCGTGTCGCAAGTTCGGATTCAAGCGTCGGCGGCGACGGATTTCGGTTTGAAATTGCAGTGTTCATAGTTTGGCTTACGTCCTTTATTTTTGGCTCATAAAAAATGGGAAACGCCCGAAATTCTTCAGACGCTTCCCATTCAAGATTGTTAGTTTTTCGCGTTCGTTCCGGTTTAGAATTGACCGGCAAACGGTTCGTCGCCGATTTCCGTTTCGTGCAAGGCTTCGAGCATTTCGGCGGTGATTTCACTTGCGTTAAGTGCGTCGCCCGTCATTTCGTCCGCGACGTGCAGCGACGATAAAGCGGCTTCCGTTTCTGCGGCTTCGGCAGCCGAATTTCCGGCGTTTTTCGTCGCGCCGCCCGCGAATTCAAAATCCTGCAAAGCGACATCGGCGTTGACGCGCGGCTCGCCCGAACGAGTTTCCCACGCGCTCAAACTGAGCTTGCCGCGCACGAGAATCTGGCTGCCTTTTTTCAGGTATTTTTTCAGCGTTTCGGCTTGTTTGCCGAAGGCGGTGACGTTATACCAATCGGTCTTTTGTTCCGAACTCGCGCCGCGTTTGCGAACCGTGTTCGAGGCGACCGAAAAGTTTGCGACTGCCGTGCCTTGCGGCGTGTAGCGCAATTCGACATCACGCCCGGTGTTTCCCAAGATAGTGACTTGTGTTGACATAATTTTTAGCTCCTTATTTTTTGTTTTTTTGGTCTTGGCGGACTCAGCATTTTGTGTTTCCGCCACGTTTGAATTTCTATTCGACTCGCTTGCCGAATCTCTTGATTGGCGATTTACCGCCGACCGCTTTTTTCTTTTTCGGGCAAACAAGCAAAAGGCGAATTCTTGCTCCGCCTTCCGCTCATCCGCCGACCGCTTTTTTTAATTTCTTCGCGCCGAATTAAACCGGGCGCGGCGTGACGCGCACGACTTGTTTCTGTGCGTTCGGCTGCTTGAAAAGCGAGTTTTGAAC
>SXVE01000116.1 GCA_005790265.1 Acidobacteriota bacterium
AATCAGCGAGGCGACGTTTCAGCGGTTCGACGGCGGCAGTCGGCGCGGCGGCATTATTGCTGATAATGTGCGCGGGCGGCTTTGTTTTCTACAACACAAACGTTTTGAATGAATACCAAACCGCTTCCAAAATAGTCGAGCGGCGCGCCGAATACGAGCGGCGTTACGGGCAATACGCCAAAATTCCGCAGCCGCGAATCACCGAGACGAGTTTGCAAATCGAAATACACACGGATCAGCAATCGGCGGAGATTCGCGGCACTTATCATCTCGAAAACAAAAGCGGCGCGGCGATCAGCTCGATTCATCTGGCGACTTCGCCGGAAGCGGAAACCGGCGAAATATCGTTTGACCGTCCGGCAACTCTCGCGCTCGCCGACGAAGAACACGATCACCGAATTTACACTTTTAACGAGCCGCTTCAACCGGGCGATGCACTGAATATGAATTTCGACGTGCATCACAAATCGAACGGTTTTCGTCACAACGGCGCGGACGAATCAATCACGGCGAACGGCAGCTATTTCAAAAATCTCGAATGGTTTCCCGCCATCGGTTATCAGCCGGAACGCGAAATCAATGATGCGGCGAATCGCCGAATTTACAATCTTCCGGCGCGTCCCGCCGTTCCGGCGCTCGACGACGCTGCCGCGCGCGGTTTGCGACCGGACGGCGACCGCATCCGGGTTAAAGCGACAGTCGGCACGAACGAAAATCAAATTGCCGTCGCGCCCGGAACTTTGCGCCGAACCTGGACGGAAAACAATCGCCGGTATTTCGAGTATGCGACGAACCAGCCGATTCGCAATGAATACGCCGTTTTCTCCGCCGATTACGCGATTCGTGAAACGCGCTGGAACGATGTCGCCGTCCAGATTTTTCATCATCCGGCGCACACGGCGAACGTCGAGCGCATTCTTCGCAGCGCGCAAGCCGCGCTCGAATATTACACCAAAAATTTCGGAGCGTATCCGAACGATTACCTCAGATTCGTCGAGCGTCCGAGTCCTGGAATCGGAATGCATTCGGATGCGACGACGATTGATTTTTCGGAAGGATCGTCTCGTTTCGATCCGGCGAGAGACCGGCGCGGTTTCGATTTCATCTCGGCGGTCGTCGCGCACGAAGTCGGACACCAATGGTGGGGCGGCAGTCAAGTAACGCCTGCTTACGTCGAAGGCGCGCCGCTGTTGATCGAAAGTCTGGCGTGGTACAGCGCGATGGGCGCGATGGAAGAAGGTTTCGGCGACGAGCAGCGGCAGCAGCTTGTCAATTTTATGCAGGAAACGGCGGAAACGCCGCGCTCGCCCGCTGCCGTTCCGCTGCTGCGCACCGCTTCCGATTGGTTTCTCGCTTACCGCAAAGCACCGCTCGCGCTGCACGCGTTGAGCGAATACGTCGGCACCGAGCCGGTCAATCTCGCGTTGCGGCGTTTTCTCGAAAAAAACCGATCGGGCGCAGAGCCGCTGCCGACCTCGCTCGATCTTTACCGCGAGCTTCAGGCGGTGACGCCCGAATCGCATCAATATCTGCTGCACGATCTGTTTGCGGCGAATACTTTCTGGGAATTTGCCGCCGAAGATGCCGCGGCACAGCAAACCGCAGCGGGCGAATGGCAAGTAACGCTCAAAGTGCGGGCGCGCAAAGTCGTCGTTGACGAAACGGGCGTCGAAACCGAGATTCCGATGAACGACTGGACGGAAATCGGCATTTTCGGTGTGGGCGAGGATGAAACGAAACCGGGCGCACCGCTTTATCTGCAAATGCACCGTATCATCAGCGGCGAGCAGACGATCACCGTGACCGTGCCGCAAAAACCGGCTCGCGCCGTCATTGATCCGGCGCGTTTGTTGATTGATTTGAAAACATATAATAATTTCAAAAAGCTGAAGACCGAAAATTAATCGCGCAGTAATCTGATTTACCGCAGGCGAGTTAAATTTTTCTAATATTTCCAGTGCAGCAGTATCTAACACAACGAATCAGATTGATTTTAATATTTTGTTCGCAGTTTTCATCAAACGAAATCATCTTCGGCGAGCGCGTTTTTTCAGTCCCGGCAACGGTTGATCTTTGGCGCGGCGGCGATACAATTTCAAACCGCTCACCACAAAAAATAATCCAATAATTGTTGTTTCAAAAGCGTCCGCCTTTGATTTATTATCAAAAGATTAAAACGCACTTGAGCAATTTTTCTTGATGCCAATGACAACAATTCAATTCTGCCAATTAAGATAGAGCGCCGATGAAAAAAAAGCTTTTTATTCCATTATTTCTGCTGATCGCATTATTGATCGCGGGCTATTTCGCGTGGAACTATTTCACCCGTCCGAGCGGAGCTCAAAAAGTCGCTTTTACGCCCGCACAGGCGCAGCATTTTGAGAGCGGTAAGCTTAACTACACTGTTTACCGAGCTGAAAACGGCGTGAGCGATGATGTTATTTACCATTTGCCCGGTAGAAATCTGGACGCTTCTATCTGGAACGACGACACTTATTACACTTCGCTCGTGCAGTCTTACTGGCAGAAATCTTCGATCAAGCCGCCGACCGTCGTCGTCGTTTCTTACGGTCCGGTGTGGCTGCTGACTCCGAAAAATTCTCAGCCGGACAGCGGATTGCTCGACGATTTTATTGCTCGCCTGCCGGAAATCGAATCGAAAATCGGCAAACCGAGACGAAGAATTTTACTCGGCGAATCAATGGGCGGCTTGAATGTTCTGACTGCCGGGCTGATTCACCACGCGATGTTTGCCAAAATCGCCTCGCTTTGTCCGGGCGTTTACGTAGATTCGCCGTTTTCTGATCTTTCCACCGTGCGCGCCGCGCTGAAACGCACGGGCGCTGATCCGAAAATAGTATACGGCGTAACCCAAATGGCGAAACAGTATGTTTCGAGCGACGAAGAATGGAATGCCGTCTCGCCGATTGCATTAATCGAGCGCGCCGATCAAAGCTACCCGGAAATCTATCTTTCCTGCGGTCTCTATGACAAATACGGAAATTACGAAGGCACCGAAGCGCTTGCCAATCTCGCGATCAAAAAAGGAGTGAAAACGATCTGGCGACCGTTATACGGCGGACACTGCGTTATTGACATCGCATCGCTGGCGGACTTTCTCGCCGCTCAATGAAGAATCGCCAAAAAGCACCTTAACAGCCTATTGTTCAAATTGAGCGGTGATTCTCAACGATTTCGCCCGAACCGACAGAAGCAGCTTGAAATTATTTTGTGAATTTACCAAACAATAGTAATTTAATTGAATCTGGGTGCTTATGACGAAAGAAGAATTCATCAAAAAATATTGCGAACAGACGGGAATTGAATGGGAAAAACTTTCAAAACTACGTGTCGCAATAATCTGCTTTTGTCTTGACCAACGCTGCGACGGTTGGATGCTGATTCCAAACGATCAGGCTTCTTTGGAAATGTACGAGCGGCTTGCTGTGATTTTTTCTTTGGTAGTATAAAAAATTAGCCCAAGATAACTGATTTTCTTTGCGGCGGTTTATTTGGTTTTGCAGCATAGTCAAATGCAGCCTCAAAACAGAGTGTTTCAGAGTATACGAGCAATTGTTTCCGCTTCTTTTACCCGGCTTTCGCCTAAATGGACTACTTTCACACCTTTTCAGGTTATTAAATTCGCCAATTTATAATAATAATTTTTATACCAAGCAAAGACGGGACAACCGGCAAATGGCACGCCGGTTGCGATAACTGTCGGCGGAGGATAGAGGTTATTATGAATACAAATAAAACAAAACGAACAATCAAGGGTGTCGGAATCAGTTTAGCGTTGGTGTTCAGCTTTATGCTGGCGTCGGACGCAAACGTTAACGCTCAAACATCGCGGCAGGAAAACCGTCAGGATCGTCGCGAAGATCGGCGTGATGATCGTCAAGACCGAAGAGAAGATCGCCGCGACGCGCGACAAGATGGTTATAATGCCGGTTTACGCGAAGGCGCTGAAGATGCCCGCGCGCGCCGCCGCTCAAATCCGACGGCAGAAAACGCTTACCGCCGAGCCGGTGGCGAAAACAATCAGCGCGAACGTCAGGCGTACCGCAACGGATTCGTTCAGGGTTATAACGAAGGTTACAATCGGAATCGTCCGAATCGCAATCGTCGCGGTTATTAACAAATTAACCGACAGTGACAACATAAAAACCGGCTAAAACTTATTTAGCCGGTTTTTTGCTGTCACTGTATTGACTTCCGCGTCCAACCGCATTTCTATATCTTTAAATCTTTAAAGATTCCGAAGAGAAACGTTTTGCCATTCAAAAAAGCTGTCCGAGAATTTTCTGAAATGGTCGAAAGCTGATCACACGCAAAAACCCGAAATTCTATGAAAGACTGATCGGTTGATCTTGGTCAAAAACTCGTGGAGAATGTGCTAGAATCTACTTCGCAAAGACTTTATACCCATGCCGAAAAGAGGTAAATAAGTGCCGAAATCAACGAAAAAATTTGAAGAACTGGCGGAAACAAAACCTAGGCAGATGAGGCTTTTTCAATTTGTCGAGGATTCCGAAGAACAGCTGTCGTATTCGGATCAGGCGAAATACCGAAAATATTCGCAGAGCATCGAGTTATATGATTTTATGCCCAAGTATTTTTGGGGCAAAGCCAAACGCGACGAAAACGGCACGCTGCCGATATTAACCAGGGAATTCAGTTGCCGCGACGTCAAGCGAAAACTCAGAGTTCATCCGGCGGGCATCGTCGTCAATGAAACGACGAACGAGGCGAAATATTTTTACCTCGGGAGAAGGGAAGAAATTGTCGAGGAAGTTTTGAGAAAACTCGCGATCGAATCAGGCGCTTTTTACGACGGACAATCCGGCGTTTCTTTTACCATCGGTCAGATCAGACGCGAACTGGCACTGCACAATCACAGTTACAGTTATTACGAAGTGATCGAGGCTCTGAACATACTCGCTTTGACGAAGATTGAGTTAATTAATCCGGGCGAAAAGAAAGCGTCGGTTATTTTTAGTCCGATTGAAACGCTCGGTTTATCAGGCGACGGTGATGAAACTCAAAGTTACGTAGTGTTTTCGACGCTCGTGACCGAAGCAATCAAAGGACTGCATTTTCGTTTATATAACTACGAACAGGTGATGTCTTACCGCACCGTTGTCGCAAGGCTTCTTCACAAAAGAATGGCTCATCATTATAAGCAGGCGTCAATCACCAACAAATATAGAATATATTTATCAACCATCATCCGAGATTTCGGTCTGACTCCTCAAAAATCCCTCGGCGATAATTTAAGGGAAGTTGAGAAATCACTTCAAGAAATGATTGACAAGCGAGTCTTGTTGAATTATGCGGTAACCGATAAAATCATTGATCCTAAAACCAGCAAATTGATAGATGTAATGCTCGAGTTACAGCCGTCCATCTATTTTGAAAGCGATACCAAAAAAGCAAATTTTCTGCAGGCTAAAAATGAAAAGGTACTTCACGATTCTACGGATTAAATAAGGGTTAAAAAGGGTTAAGGGTTAAGAAAGGGATACGGCATGCAAAATCGCTCGTATCCCTTTCTTAATTATAGTTTTACCGGATTGTAACTTCGGGTCAAACCTACCGATCAGTTCGGGTCAAACCTACTGAATTGACTTAAAACTGTCGTAGGTTCGGGTCAAACCTACCGGTGGTTCGGGTCAAACCTACCGGAAAAAGCATCAGGTTCGGGTCAAACCTACCGGAAAAAGCGCCAGGTTCGGGTCAAACCTACCGGTGGTTCGGGTCAAACCTACCGCTTTTCGTCGAAAATAAAGTTGTCATTTGAGCAGGTTCGGGTCAAACCTACCGGAAGGTTCGGGTCAAACCTACCGAATGGCTCGGGTCAAACCTACCGGGTTCGGATCAAACCTACCGATTAAATTCATGTTTTCTGTCGTAATTGCAGTCAATACGAATTCCGCACGAGAACAAAAATAATTGCGCTGGCTTCATCAGAAGATTTCTCGTTTATGCAAAAAACCACAGGAGTTAAAAACCCTGATTGTTGACACAGTTGTCAACAATCAATTTTGGATCCAGTGTTTTGTCCGCGCTGGCAGATATTATGCACTGACAAGTTTGACTTTGCCGAACGGTCAATCTCGTCGGAAGAAACTTTCTGATTGCAATTCGCAAATACAATGCGTTGCCTTCGCATATCCGACAATCATCCGTGATCAGCCAAAAATTACGAGCGATTTTCGAGAACGGGCAGAACAATTATTCAGACGTCAATGATGCGGGTAAAGCTGCGCCGTCTGATAAGTTTATGAGTTTTCAAACAGCTTCTTAATTCGCTGTAAAATTTAATTCGCTCAAATCTTCCATTACATTGACCGTTTGCGTAACAAATTGAAAACGCTTCGAGACGACCGAAAAAACATAAGTTTGCCCGGCGGCGACTTCATCAAACCGATAATAGCCGAAAGCGTTGGTTCGCGCGGTTCGCACATTGCCGTCGGCGTCGGTCAAAACAACCGTCGCGTTTGTCAAGCCTCTGCCCGCCAGCGTTAAGACTCTGCCGGAAACTGAAGCCGGCGCAGCGGTCGGCGCGGCGGCGATCTGAATGACAAATTGCTGCACTCCTGCCATTCCGTCCGCTTGATCAACGGCTTTGACCGTGAACGTGAAAGTTCCGCCCATCGTCGGCGTGCCGGAAATCGTGCCGTCCGCAGCCAAAGACAAACCGGGCGGCAGTTGTTGTCCGGCAATCGGGATAATCGAAAAAACGGTCGGCGCGGCGGGGCTTGCCGACATTTGTTCGTCAGATTCGGAGGCGCCGAAATTCAATTGTCGGCTGACGCTGAGAGTTTGGTTATAACTCGCGCCCGCGCTGCCGTTCGGCAGAGTTGACGGATCAAACGTGATATTGCGCTCGAACGCTCCCGTGTCAACGGCTGACCCGACTTTGCGCGGCGCATTAGTGCCGCGCTGGTCGGTCGCTAACGCCGGATTATTAACCGCGCAGCCGTTCGCCGTCAACACGCAGTCGTCGCCCGCATCAATCGCAGGAGACGTTTGCAGCAGCGCGTGCGTTTGCGTCGCGCCGCCGTAATTGCCCAAAGGCGCGAGTCCCGGATTGCGCGTGCCGATCAGATTGTTGCCCAGATTGGTTAAACCGCCGACGTAATCGTGCGCGTAGCCTTGGTCGCTGAAGTTGTTGTCGATAATCGTGTTGCGGACGCTGAAGCTGCCGCCGTCATTCCATACGCCCGCACCGGTGTAGCCGAAACCGCGATTGTCGGTGATAGTCGAGTTTAGAACCGTGGCGACGCTGCCGCCGCCGTTATTGTAAACGCCCGCGCCTTTGCCGTTG
>SXVE01000117.1 GCA_005790265.1 Acidobacteriota bacterium
AAATTCAAAGTCTGCGGATTTTCTCCGGCAGTTTGAATGATCGCCGAGCCTTCCTCGCGAAAACACGTTTCGAGCGAATCAACCAGACGCTGGCGGATTTCCTCGTCGGCTTTTAAGCGATCAATCAAAACGTATGTGTTCGCAAAATCCTTGAATTGATAATCTTCCGGCTTCGTCAGCTCAATAGTTTCGCCGCCGCGCAAAAAACGCGTGAAACCTTGCTGCATCAAGCTCATCAAATGCGGAATTGGGTTTTGGTCTTTCGCTTTCGGTTTTTTCGTGTTTCGGTCGTAATCGTTTTCGGCAGGAAACAAAACATAAAATCTCGTTCGTTCAGCGAGCGTTTCCAAGATTTCACTTGCCGCCGATTCGGGCGAGTCTTTTTTCACTTCGCGACCGCAGATGTGGCAAAAAGTTTGTCCGATTCTGGCAAACAAAAGGCGCAGATAATCGTAAATTTCCGTTTGCGTGGCAACGGTCGAACGCGGATTGCGCGTCTGATTTTTCTGCCTGATTGCAATCGCGGGCGCGATGCCGAGAATTTCGTCAACGTCCGGTTTGTCCATTCGCTCCAAAAATTGGCGCGCGTAAGCCGACTGCGATTCGACGTAACGGCGCTGACCTTCGGCGTAAATCGTGTCAAAGGCGAGCGACGATTTGCCCGAACCAGAAACGCCGGTGACGACCGTCAATTTGTTGATCGGCAAATGAAACGAAATATTCTTTAAATTATGAACGCGCGCGCCGCGCACTTCGATAGCTTCGTCTTCGATTGTATTGACTGTTTGCATAGATGAAATTCTCTGTCGCGAAAGCAAAATTTAATCTTAACAAATCGTTGGCAAAGTAAAAAGGCGGAAAATTCGGTCTTGAAAACCAAGTTTGAAAATAAAATATTTCGGTAAAGTTGTTTGGTAAATCAATATTCGGCGGCTATATGTAAAGCGGACTGCAAAACCGAGAAACGTCGGCGGTTTCGGTCGCCGCATTAAACTAAAAACATCGGCGGCAAACACAGCGGAAACTTCCGCGCCGATCAAACAAAAGCTTAGATCTGGGAAATGACGACTGCTCGATAAACAGTGTGGAATGAAGAGTTTATAATTTGATTGCAATTTGAACGCGATTTTAGATGCGCTGTCTTTTTCACCAGCGAAAATCGTATTTCGCGCAGTTGTCGCGCCAGTTTTCTTCGGATGCGATTTTGAGGATCGGTATTGAACCGTCAAAAGTTAATTCGGTTCCAATCAGACGACGCAGACGATATGTTCTGCCCGACGGCGAACAAACGATGAGCGTCGCTTTTTCCGTGTCAATTTTTGAAAGCACGGCGCATCGCCAATCGGTTTTCGAGCGCACGAGCAGACGCGCGCCAACGGGAAGTTCGCTGAGTATTATTTGCCGAATTTCGGTAGATTCCATTGCGTTTGATATTTGCGGTAACTGTCTTCGGGCAGTTGAATGAGCACCGGATTTTTCGCCGGATCGAGAGTTTTGAGAACGGTTTCGATATTCGCCCGCGCCATCGCTGTGCAGCCCGCCGTGCCGCTGTTTTTATTTTTCCAAATGTGCAGAAAAATGCACGAACCGCCGCCCGCCTGACGCGTTCGGTTGTGTCCGACAAACACGCCCAAATCATACTGCGCGCCGACGGCGAGCATTTTCTCGGAACTGTTCCAATCGTTTTTTATTTTTGAATTGCGGTCAACTATTTGATTGTAAACGGCTGATTTTACGTCGTCAACGCACTCGATTGATTCGGTCAGGCGCTGATACGGCAACTTGACGAACGACGGTTTTGCCGCCGAGCCGAAGCTCGACAAAAGCGCGAAAATTCCGGCGGGCGCTTTGCCGTCGCCTTCGGTTTTCATCAAGATTCTGCCCGTGTCGGACGGCAGTTCGTTGAGCGCCTGCGCCCAAGCCATTCCGTTTGCGCCGACGACAACGGGAAAAGATTTACCGATTGACGTCCACGCGGCATTTTTCGATTTGCGCTCAAAAATCCGCGCCGTTCCCGAAATCGTGTTCCAATCTTTCGTCGTCACGACAATCGCTTGTCGCGCGTCGGCGTAAGCATAATCTTTCCATGCAACGGCAACGTTTGCCGCTTTCGTTTGCGCGCCAATCATCATTGCAAGAAACGCGACACATAAAATTGCAAAAGTCATTTTCATCATAAAATAAACGTCGTCGAACTAGAATCAAAAAAGCGGGGAAATTGTGAAAATTTCGCCCGCTTTTTTTGTTTGAAATCGTCTCTCGAAATTAATCTTCAAACGGCAGATCGTATTGTTTTCCTTTTTGGCTGACAGCGTAAAGTCGCAAGCCGACTGAAATCATCAAAACCGAAACTCCGATCCAGATCATCACCCACGCGAAAGCGGGCAGTCCGGTTGCGTTCGCCATATTGACGGCGTCGTTGCCGATTTCCGAACCGACGAGCGGCGCGTTGATAAAAAACAAAGTTTTCAGATCGAGCAGCGAATTTAATAAACATTGCACAGCGAGAAACGCGACGGCGAAATTTGCCGTTTTAACGCTCGCATATTTGCCGAGCGCGAAAAGTCCGCCGGTTAAAAGCGCGCCGACAATTGCCGTAAACAAAACGTTGGTCACACCGACTTGCAGCGAAAAAATATTAAAAATCGGACTTAGAACGCCGAACAAAACAGTCATCAAACCGATAAAACCGGCGATGCCGAGCAAAACTTTTTTCGCCGAAAACTGTTTGCGAATCAAGAATAAAAGCAAAACGCCGAATGCGGTCGTTCCCAAATATCCGGCGCTCGAAGTAGCAATTGCGCCCAAAAAACCGGACGGAACCGAATAAACAACGCCGCTGCCGTCCGCGCCGACGGTCAAACTTTGCACCGAACCGCCGGTTAAAAATCCGACGAGCGCGTGACTGCCTTCGTGAATGAATGTGACGAACAGCCGAATCGGGTAAACCAAATAATCGGCGAACGGAATAAACCATAAAGCGACGGTCAAAACCGTAGCAATCAACAGCAAAGTCAACTGCGGTTTGGCGTCTTCGGCTAATCTGTATCTCATTATTTTTGCGTAACTCCTTGTTAAAATCTCACCTTAGTCTTACGTTTTATTTTACACGAAAGTTCGGCGAACGAACAGCAAATAATTAGTTGTCGCGCCGCTCGGCTGTGTTGCACGCGCTCTTTACGACCGCGCGTAATCCGATTTTCCGCCGGTTTTCGCCGTCAAAT
>SXVE01000118.1 GCA_005790265.1 Acidobacteriota bacterium
CTCGCTGACCAGAGAATTCGCTGATTCCGCGCCGCTTTTTGACGGTTTGGACGCAGACGGAAACGCGATGTCATCGCACGTCGAACGTCGTTATCAACTGATTAACACGCTCGCCGATCTCGACAAATTGATTCGTCGTTTGTGGGAAACCGAGCACTGGAGTTTTCAGGTTGACGATTCAAATTCGGCGGCGAAAGCCGATTCTTACGCGAAAAAACCGCCGCTCGGAGTCGCGATTGCTTACGGCGCGGGCGCGTCCGTTTACGTTGATCTCGAAAACTTCGACGGCGGCAAAGAAGCCGCGATTACGCCGCTGAAAGATATTCTCGGCAACGGATTTCTGGAAAAAGTAACGCACGATTATAAAAACAATCTCGCCGTTCTGCACAAAATCGGCATCACGCCCGAAGCCGTCGAAGATGACACGATGCTCGCCGCTTACCTGCTCGATTCGAGCCGCGCGAGTTACGCCGTTTCGCTGCTTGCGCTGCAAAATCTGGGTCAGGAAATCGCGACCGAAATTCCCGAAAACTGGACGGAAAATCAGTATCGCACCGCCGAACGCGCCGATTTTATTTATCAGCTCGCGCCGCAGCTTCGTAAAAAGATTCAGGAAGACGAACTCGAAAATATCTATAAAGACATCGAAATGCCGCTCGTGCCGCTTTTGTTCGAGATGGAAATGGCGGGCTTGAAAGTTGACGAAAAAGCGCTTAAAGGCTTTTCCGATTTCGTTTCGACCGAACTCGAAACGCTGCGCGAAAAGATTTTCGCCATTTCCGGCAAAGAATTTAACATCGGTTCGCCGAAACAGGTCGGCGAAATTTTGCAGGAATTAAACATCGCGGGCAGCAAAAAAACCGCGAGCGGGCAGGTTTCGACGAGCAAAGATATTCTGACCGAACTCGCCGAAAAATACGAAATCGCGCAGCTCATCATTGATTACCGCGAACTCGACAAATTGAAAGCGACTTACGCCGACGCGCTGCCGAAATTGATTGACGAAGATGGACGAATTCACGGAAATTTGAACCAAACGGTGACGACGACCGGACGACTTTCATCGAGCGATCCGAATCTGCAAAATATCCCGATTCGCTCGGAACTCGGTCAGCAAATTCGCCGCGCGTTTATTCCCGAACCCGGATTTAAATTAATTTCTGCCGATTATTCGCAATTGGAATTGCGCTTGCTCGCGCAAATCACGCGCGACGAACGAATGCTCGACGCGTTTCAAAACAACGAAGATATTCACTCGCAAACGGCGGAATTAGTTTTCGGCGCGAAAACTCCGGCGGAACTGAAAATCGCCCGCCGCAACGCCAAAATCACGAATTTCGCCATCGCTTACGCCGTCGAAGCTTACGGATTATCCCAACGCGTCGGAATTTCCAGAGTCGAAGCGAAAAAAGTGATCGAGGATTATTACGAAACTTATAAAGGCGTCAAAAAGTTTATGGAAGAAACGCCGGAAATCGCGAAAGAAAAAGGCTTTATCACTTCGATTTACGGTCGCCGCCGCTATTTTCCGTCAATCAAAGACCGCAACTTCAACCTTCGCCACCGCGCCGAACGCGAAGCCATAAATATGCCGATTCAAGGAACCGCCAGCGATATTGTCAAAATGGCGATGCTCAAAGTTGATGACGCTTTGCGGCGCGAAAATCTGGAAACGCGAATGATTATGCAGGTGCACGACGAGCTTTTGTTTGAAGCGCCGGAAGCGGAAGTCGAACGCGCGATTCCGGTTATCCGAAAAGCGATGGAAACGGCGGTCGAATTAGATGTTCCGCTGCTGGTCGAAATCGGCGCGGGCGAAAATTGGATGAACACGAAATAAAATGGATAATTGATAGTGGAAAATGGAAAATTAAGAATCGTTTTCTGACTTTCCACTATCAATTATCCATTTTCCATTATCTTCAGATGAATCAATCAAAAGCCAGAACCGGCGGCGTTAATTACGGCTGGGTTATCGTCGTTGTTTCGACGCTCGCGCTCGTCGTCAGCAACGGCTTGTCAACGACCGGAATTCCGGTTTTTTATAAACCGATGCGCGAGGAATTCGTGGCGATTGGCGCGGTCGCGCCCGGTTACGCGGAAAGTTTCGTGGCGAACGGCGCGTATCTGACGTTTTTAATGTCCGGCGTTTTTTCGCTGGTCGGCGGCTGGCTCGCCGCGAAATTCGATTTGCGCGTTTTGATGATCGTCGGCTGCGTGATGCTTGGCGGCGGACTTTTGCTTCATTCGCAGACGGTTTCGCCGGAATTGATTTATTTCGCGCGCTTTTTGATGGGCGCGTCGCTCGGTTTCGTTGGCGTTGCGCCGAATGTGCTGCTTGTTTCCAACTGGTTTACGCGGCGGCGCGGAACGGCGCTCGGCATCGTTTTGACCGGCACGAGCTTCGGCGGCGTTCTCGTTCCGCTCGTCGCCGCGCCGCTGATCGCTGTTTACGGCTGGCGCACGGCAATGTTTTTCGTTAGCTTGATGATCTGGCTCGTGCTGCTTCCCGCCATTTTATTTTTGGTGAAAAGTAAACCGGAAAATCAATCACGAATGACGAATGACGA
Organism: Acidobacteriota bacterium; assembly: GCA_005790265.1. Classification (GTDB taxonomy): domain Bacteria; phylum Acidobacteriota; class Blastocatellia; order Pyrinomonadales; family Pyrinomonadaceae; genus SXVE01. Next base: position 2,571 of record SXVE01000118.1, read on the forward strand.
ATTACGCGCTGAAGTCGTTTCGGAAAATTCGCTCGATTCTTCAGTTCAGAATCTACAATCTACAATTCAAAAACCTGATTTTACTTTAATCGAAGCATTACAAACACCGCTCTTTTGGATTTTCGCATTGTGCGCGGCGGCGATTTTTTACGCAATTTTCGCCGTCAGCCAGCAATTAAATTTGTATCTGCAAAGTCCTCGAATCGGCTTTTCGGCGCAGCAAGCCGCTTTCGCGCAATCGCTTTTGTTTGCTTTAAGCGTCGCCGGAAAATTTCTTTTCGGCTATTTAAGTGACGTTTTTTCCTCGACCCGCGTAATGCTCGCATCCGCTTTGGCGATGTTTCTTTCGACGCTTGCGTTTCTGCATTTTAACGAGCAAACCGCTTATTTTTTCGTCGTTTTGTTCGGTTTGACTTATGGCGGAATGTTCGTTTTATTGCAGCGCCTGATTCCCGATTACTTCGGCACGCGCGAATACGGAAAAATTTTGGGCGTTGTCATCATCATCGAAACCATCGGAGCGGCAATCGGCGGAAAAATCACCGCGACGCTTGCCGATTCAGCCGGCGGCGATTACGCTCGCGCGTTTTACGGCGTAATTCTTGCGACCGGAACGGCATTGATTTTAGTCGGCGCGCTTAACATCATTCGCTCAAAAGAAAAGCACTCGCCGATTGCAAGTGCTTAAATCTGTTATGGTGGAGATGAGGAGGGTCGAACTCCGGACCTCTGCATTGCGAACGCACAATGCTTAATTGTTC
>SXVE01000119.1 GCA_005790265.1 Acidobacteriota bacterium
CTTTTTGTTATATGGATCGCCTGTTGCGGCACGAAAATTACGGTAAACTGCACCGCACGGTTGACGAAAAACATCTGATTGTCGTCGTCGCCAGCAATGATTTTGACGACGTTTTAAAGTTGTGCGAGCGAATCGTCGTGCTGCACGAAGGCGAAGTCAAACAAATCGGCACGCCGCGCGAAATCTACCAAAAACCGAGCTGCGTCGCCGTCGCGCGCATCACCGGACGCAACAATTTAATCGAAGCCCGAAGAATTGATTCGCCGAACAACGAGCTTCCCGAATTTCAAACAATCCTCGGCGAACATCGCCTTTTCACATCGAAAACCGACAAGCTAAAAAACGAATCTGGCGGCGAAAAAGTCACATTGGCGATTCGTCCCGAGCATATTTCGATTTCATTCGGCGCTTCGTTTCCCGAAGATAATTTGCTGCGCGCGCAAATCACCGGCATTGATTTTCAGGGCGCGACCACGTTGATTCGGCTCGAATCAAACGGCTTAAAACTCGACGCGCTGGTGCTGCGTTTGGTCGGTTTGAACGTCGGCGAAGAATGCATGGTCGGTTTGCCGCCCGACAGAATTTTTGTTTTGAACGAATAGCGTGTTCATTTTCTCGCTCGTAAATAAAAAAGGCGAACCGCACGGTTCGCCTTTTTTATTTTTACAAAGTTTGGTTTTATTATTTTGATTTAACGATACGGAGTATAAGCCGCAGAAATCGGAATATCGCCGTTCTGCCCGAATTGAATCGCGCTAAATGCGTTGTTTGAACTGTTCAACCGATACCAGTAACCGTTTGACGGACGAAAAACCGCGATGTCGCCTTTGCCGTCGTTTTCAAAATCGGCGGGCGTCGGAATATCTCCGTTCATCCCAAACTGCACCGACGAAAACCCCTGTCTCGAACCGGAAACATTCCATACTCCGTTTGACGGACGGAAAACCGCCAGATCAGTTTTTCCATCGCCGTCATAATCATACGGCGATGGCTTGTCGCCGCTCGCTCCGAACAACACGTTAGAAGTTCCGGCTTGACTCTGCATCAGCGTCCACGCTCCGGTTGACGGGCGAAAATATGAATAATCAGTTTTTCCGTCGCCGTCGTAATCGCCCTGCAATTGTTTGTCAGTTGACGTGCCGAATTGAAATCCCAAAAATCCGTTAAGACTGCGCGAAATGTACCAATAGTTGTTGACCGGACGATAAACCGCCAAATCGGTTTTTCCGTCGCCGTCGTAATCACCTTGCAGCGGAATATCTCCGGCTTGCCCGAATTGATAATAAGCGAAACCGAGCGAGCTTCTCTGCAAATACCAAAAGCCGTTGGAAGGTCGCCAAACGGCATAATCGGTTTTTCCGTCGGCGTCATAATCGCCGGGTACGATTACATCTTCGGACGCGCCGAATTGGTAAGCCGCAAAAGTATTGTCGGCGCTGCGCAAAATATACCAATTGCCGTTCGACGGACGATAAACAGCGATGTCGGCTTTGCCGTCGCCGTCAAAATCTGACGGTTTGTTTTTTTCGACCGGCGGCAGATACTGTTCAAAAAAGTTGTAAGCAACTAATGAAAAATGCTGATCGGTCGCGTCGGCATTGCCCAAAATTCCGTTGCCGTTAATTGCCGCCGCGCTGATCGTAATAGTGACGCGCGTTCCAGCCGGAATTCCGGCGGGCAGAAATACGTTCTCAACGTTATTGACCGTATCGAGATTGCCGCCGGTCGCTGAACTGCCGTTGCTAAAAACATTTCCGCGATAAACGGTGCTGCCGATGGTAACTACTAAATCGAGATTATTAACGAGAGCCGGATTGCCGACGCCGGGCGGATCCGTCCACACGAGGCTGACGCGAAAAGGTTTATTTGAATCGTTAACGATGCCGGTTATTTTGATGCTTTCTCCCGCGTTTGAAAAATTCGCCGTTTGATTGACGTATTTCATAAAAGCATCGCCGCTCAACATATATTTTAAGTTGATGCGTCCCCAACCTTCCGCGCCGTTCGGAATTGCCGCCGCCGCGTTGACGCCGTTCATTTCCTGCGCCGTGTTGATAATCGCCGCTTTGATCAAAGAAGGGCTCGGATTGACGCCTGAATTCGTATTTTTCCAGAATTGCGTAAAAAGCGCGGCGGCACCGGAAATCTGCGGAGCCGAATGCGAGGTGCCCGAACTGAAACTGTGATTTTCATCTATCGAACCGTGAACGCCGTCGCCATTGCCGGCGCGTGAACCGGTGACAAAATTGCCCGGCGCGGTGATATCCGGCTTGACGCGTCCGTCAACGCTCGGACCGCGGCTCGAAGTAACCGGAATGTCGTCAATATTATTGGCATTCGCGCCGCCGATTTCCGTGCGAAAATTTTCCGAATTGCCGACCGCGATAATATTCTTCGCGACTTTCGGACGAGTCAAACCGTCGGTGCCGAAGTTTCCCGCCGAGAAAATAATGGAAATCGGGTCAATCGTCGCGCCAACCGAGCCGTCCTGCACGAAACCGTCGTACATTGCGGCGAGCGAATCGTAGGAATTGCCGTTCGTGTTGTCGCCCCAGCTGTTGTTGATGATATTGGCGCGCACGCCGTTCGGCGCAATCGTTAATAAAGCGTCGTTGACGGCTTGCGCGTCGGTCGTCGTGTTGTTTGTTTTCAGAAACGGAATATTAACGAGATTGGCGCGCGGCGCGATTCCTTTGCCGTAGTTGTAGCCTTTGGCGTCGAGCGCGCCGAACGGCGCGTTGCCCGCGATGATGCTCGCGTTAATCTGCCCGTGTCCGCCTTCCGCGCCAGCGGTCGCTCCGCGCAAAGGTCCGTCAACCACATTATTTGCGGTCAGATAAAAACCGCCGTTTCCGGGAATCGAAATTCCGTCGTCGCTGACCGCGACCGTGACGCCGGTTCCGTCAACGCCGAATTGCACGAGCGGGTTGTAACCGGGCGAATCGAGAATCGTCGTCGTAAAAAAGTTTCCGGCGACGATCTGCGCCGCTCGTTCGTCTTCTTTTTTCGCTTTCAGCGCCGGATCAATCCGAAAAACATCGGGAAGCGCGGTTATTTTCGCGACATCGGCGATTGGCATTTCAACTCTCAAAACATTGAAAAAATTATGTTCGAGCGTCGTTTCATTCACAATCGCGGCGTTTGCCGCGCTGGCAATCTGGCGGCGAACTTCGGCTAAATTCGCGCGTCCGAATACCGCGACATCAAACGACGCGGTTTCGTTTTGAATATTCGCCGTAAATTTTTTGAATTCGGGAGCGATTTTTTGTTCCGGCTGGTATTTACCGATCCAGCGAACTTTCGAATGCGCGGCGATTTTTTGCAGCTGCGCGTTGCTGCCGTAAACGATAAATGCTTGATGCGGAACGTATTGAACGATTTCCGCGCCGATTTCCCGCAAACTTTCGAGCCACTCGTCTTTGGTCGTCGCGCCGAATTGGACGATAAAATAGTTTTTTTCTTCGAGCATCGAACCGATTTTTTCAGCGGTAAAATTTTCGGTCAGAACTTCTTTCAGCGGTTCAAATTTTCCGTTCGGCAAATTGATGCTTGTTTCAAGCGTTTGAGCAGCGAGTTCGGCGGCAGGCGCATCGGTTTTTTTGTTCTTGGCTTTATTGTTGCCAGCGACGGCAACGATGACGAACGATCCGTAATCTTCGATTATTTCACCGATCTGCGCGGCTTTTTCGCGGTCGTTTATGTCGTTGATTTCGATGCGCGCGAAATTTTTCGACGCGTCGCGGATTTGTTTAGTGATACGATCTGGTTGAGCGAATTTTTGAAATAAAGCGCCTTCTTCCATTTGTTTCTGGGCTTTTTGGTTGTTCAAATTTAATCCGAAAAGACAGAACAAAAACAAGAAAATCAAAAAAACGGCATAAAGACGCCGCTTAAGGTGCAATTTTTCTTTCACTATCAAACTCCTGAATTATCTGAAAAATATTTTGGGGTTTTTGCCGAGAAGAAACAGGTTATCACAATTTTTTCCAACATCACAACGATTTTTCGCCGAATCGCGCCCGCTCAATCTATAAAAATTTCTATTAACAAAAAAACTCCAAGTTTTAGCGGATATTTTTTCCCGCCTCAACTCGGAGTTGTTTGTTAATCAGCCGCACTCTTTAATAGTTCGGCAGTAAAATGATCTGCACGCGCCGATTCTTCGCGCGATTGGCATTGGTCGTGTTGGCGGCAACCGGCAAGCTCGCGCCGTAGCCTTTAGCCGCGGCGAGACGATCCGGCGTAACGCCGAAAGAAAGCAGTTTGTCGGCGATTGCCTGCGCGCGTTCCTGCGTCAAAGTCTGCAATTCGTCCGGCGTTCCTTTGTTGTCGGTGTGCGCTTCGACTTCGATTTTATAAGCCGCGCTGCCCGCTAAAACTTCGCCGAGCGTGCTGATTTTCACGTCCGTGTTCGGCGCGAAACTGCTCACGCGCGTTCCCGCCCAGAAAGTTTCGGGCAGAGTTAAAACGATGCCGCGGTCGTTGCGCGCGACGGTTCCGAAGCGTTTGAGCGAATTCATCAGAATCGGTTCGTTCGCCTGGATTTGCGAAATTCTTTCCTGCTGCGCGCGCTGTTCTTCATTGGCTTGCTGCTGATTTTCGTACTGCGTCACGCGATTTTTGTAAGAATCGGCTTCGGTTTTGGTTTTGCCTAAATCTTCGCGCAGTCTGCCGAGCTCTTCGCGCAGTTCTTTGACTTGATTGGAAAAATTCAGCGCGTCGCGTTCGGCAAGCTCGCGATTGCGCGTTTCGCGTGCGAGTTCGGCGCGCAGTTCTTCCATCTGCGACTGTACATCGGCGAATTTTTCTTCGGTCTGTCGCGCTTCGGCGTCCTGTCTTGTTCGTTCGTTGCGCTTTTCGCGCGCGTCTTTGCGCACCGCCGCCGTTGATTCGGCTTTGACCGCCGCGCTGATTGACTGGCGCGCGGAAACGTCAATCTGTTCTTCCGGTCGTCCGGCTTTCCAGCCGTTTTCCGCCGAATCGAGCAGCGTTACCGCTTCGTTTAATTCTTCGGTCGCGTCGCGTTCAGCTCCGGCAAATCGCGCGAGCGCAATCGCCTGTTTCGCCTGCAAAATCGTCGAAGGCGTTTTTGAGTAATCAATTTCGGCGATTTCCGGCGTGCGCGCGTCGCGGAAAAAATCCGCCGAATTGCCGAAATACTGCACGGCGCGCGTCGTATCAATCGTCGCGCCCGATTTCGTATAAGGACTCAAATTTTCGAGCATAATCGCCTGCGACGGCTGGCGGACGAGAAAATGCGGCTCGGCGGTAATTATCAAAGCGAACGTTTGCAGCGGCGTCGTGACCGAAATTTTCGAGTCGAATTCAAAGAATCCGCGTCGTTTGATTTCGCCTAAATTATCAATTTGTCCGTTCGGCGAAACCGCCCACAAAACATAAGTCGCGTAACCGGCGCCGAGTTCAAACGGGCGCGGCATTTTCGAAACGGAAAGCTCGATTTCCGATCCGTTGCGGCTCGTGCGCTTCACTTTCGCTTCGCCTTTCATTCGCGGAAAACGCGTCGTGCCGCGAAACTGCGTGTAGACGACTTGATCGAGCGGATAAGTAATCGCCGTCGTCTGCCGCGCCACGTCGAGCTGTCCGAAAGCGAAAATTACGGTTGAAAAAAGAAACAGAAATATAAATAAAAATTTGATTGCCTTTGAATTTTGCATGAATTTTTCTCCTCGGAAGAGCGGTGCTTTAAGCAAAGATGCCACAAAATAATTTCACGTTGCAACTCTCCGCTTTTTCCGCCGCGAAAGTTGCCGCGCCGCAAACGGTTTGTTTGAACTATACGGCAAATCGAATTGGATTTGAGAATTTTCAATTTCAGTAAATTACAGTATATTTTAACATTTACACGATTCTTGCTAACCGCCGATGAACGACTTTCGCCGACTCTTAAAATATCTCCGTCCGCACTGGCTGACGTTTGCGCTCGCCATCGTCGCGATGATTTTCGTCGCCGTTTTTGAAACGGCAATCGGCGCACTGCTCGTGCCGATTTTCGATCAATTCGTCGGCAAAACCGCCGTTCAATCGGAAACGTTGTTCGATTTACAGAAATACATTCCGTTCGACAACTGGCTGCGCGCGTGGGCGATGATTTCGGTGCTGCTTTTTTCGTTTACGGTTTTAAAAGGCATCGCCGAATATTTCTCGTCTTATTTGATGGCGAAAATCGGACAAACCAGCGTTTATAATCTGCGCCTCGAACTTTACGAGCATCTGCTCGGTCAATCGGTTTCATTTTTTGAAAAACAGCGCACGAATTATCTGGTTTCGCGTCTCGTCAACAGCTGCTCGGCAATCGAACAGGCAGTTTCCGCCAATCTGCGCGACGTTCTGCGCGAAAGTTTTCTGCTCATCGCTTTTCTGAGCGCGGCGTTTTCCTATAACTGGCGATTGATGACCGGAGCTTTGATTATCGCGCCGATCATCGGAATTTTAACTTCCAAATTCAGCAAAGCCCTGCGCAAACTCGCCGAAGAATCTTACGAAGGCAACAAGCTTTTAACCGACACGGCGCAGGAAACGCTTTCCAATCAAACCATCGTCAAGGCTTATACGGCGGAAGAGCGCGAAAAGTTACGATTCTCGCGCGTGGCGCAGATTATCGCGCGCGCCAATCTGCGTTCGGGCAGAATCGCCGCGACTTCGCCGCCGACCATCGAAATCATTGGTTTCGCCGCGATTATTATTCTGCTTTATTTCGGTTTGCGCGAAATCAACGCCGGAAATATGGAATCGGCGCAGTTTTTTACGTTTTTGTTTTTTCTGTTTCGCAGTTACGATCCGATGCGGAAAATCTCGCGCCAGCACAATGAGCTGACTAAAGCGTTCGCCGCGGCGCGCGATGTTTGGGACGTGCTCGATGTTAACGAAATGCTGCCCGAAAAAGCGAACGCCGCCGAATTAAAACCGCTCGCCGACAAGATATCTTTGCGCGACGTTTCGTTTAACTACGAAAATTCCGACAAAAAAATTCTCAAATCAATCAGTTTAGACATTCCGAAAGGCGCGGTCGTCGCGCTCGTCGGCGAATCGGGCGGCGGGAAATCGAGTTTGATCAAATTGATTCAACGGCTTTACGATCCGAACGGCGGCGCGATTTACTGGGACGAAACCGATTTGCGCGACGCGCGAATTTTGAGCCTCAAAAAACAAATCGCGCTCGTTACGCAGGAAACCGTTTTGTTTAACGACACGATTCGCTACAACATTTCCTACGGCAATCCGCACGCAACCGACGAGGAAATCCGCGAAGCGGCGCGCATCGCGTTTGCCGATGAATTTATCGAAGAACTAACCGAAAAATACGACACGATTGTCGGCGAGCGCGGCATTTTCCTGTCCGGCGGACAGCGCCAGCGC
>SXVE01000120.1 GCA_005790265.1 Acidobacteriota bacterium
AATCCACTGTTTTTTGAAAATATTGGTGAAACCGCGTTTCGGCAATCGTCTCTGAAGCGGCATTTGTCCGCCTTCAAATCCGATTTTGCTCGAATAACCCGAACGTGATTTTTGTCCTTTGTGTCCGCGTCCTGATGTTTTGCCAAGTCCTGAACCCGGTCCGCGTCCGACTCTTTTTTTCTTATGCGTCGAGCCTTTTGTGGGACGCAAATTATTAAGTCCTAATGCCATTTTCTTTTCCTCTTAAATAGTAAATCGTGAATGTTATCCGTCTTTCCGGCAGTTTGTCAATTTCTTGACTCAAGACCGTTGGCGACTAACAATTCACGATTACTGATATTTATTCGACAATTCTCAAAATGTGGGGAATTTTCGCCACGATACCGCGCATTGAAGCATCATCCGGGCGTTCAACCGTTTGATTGAGTTTTGTAATCCCCAAACTTTTGACAATCTGCTTCTGCTTTTTGGAATAGCCGATCATGCTTCGGTAATACTGAATTTTGATCGTTCCGCCGCTGCTTTGTTCTGTGTTGTTTGCCATAATTCAATTACGAATTACGAATTATGAAATTACCAATTACAAATCTTTGAAATGATTCTGTCAATTCGCAATTAGTAATTTGAAATTCGTAACCTTATCTAAGTTCGTCAACCTGTTTGCCGCGCAGACGCGCCACTTCGATTGGGTCTTTCATTCGGGTCAATCCGTCAAAAGTCGCGCGAATAACATTGTGCGCATTAGTTGATCCGAGAATTTTCGTGCGAACGTTGTGCACGCCGAGCGATTGCAACACGGCGCGAACCGCACCGCCTGCGATAACGCCGGTTCCTTCTTTTGCCGGTTTGATTAAAACTCTTCCCGCGCCGTATTCGCCGATCATTTCGTGCGGCAGTGTTCCGTCTATCAACGGGACGCGAATCAAATTATTTTTCGCCGCTTCAACCGCTTTTTTAATTGCGTTCGGAACTTCTTTTGCTTTTCCTGTGCCGAATCCGACGTGTCCCGCTTCATCGCCGATCACGACGAGTGCCGCAAAAGACATATTTTTCCCGCCTTTCACAACTTTTGTTACGCGATTGACCGAGATGAGCTGGTCTTTCAAGATCAAACCGTTTGGAGAAATTCTCTGTTTATTATTCATCATTGCTTGTTTCCTCTTGCGCCGTTTCGCCTTTATTCAATCCGGCTTCGCGTGTTGCATCAAGCAACGCTTTGACTCTGCCGTGATAAACATAACCGCCCCGATCAAAAACTACGTTTTCGATTCCGGCTGTTTGCGCGCGCTCGGCAATCGCTCGTCCGACGCGCTGAGCCGCTTCGATATTTCCGCCGGTTGATCCTGCCAAGTCTTTTTCGGTCGTCGAAGCCGATGCCAGAGTTTTTCCATTCACGTCGTCAATAACCTGCGCGTAAATATGATTCAAACTGCGAAACACTGCAAGACGCGGACGCGCTTCGGTACCGCTTACTTTCTTGCGAATGCGGCTGTGAACGCCGCGACGAATATCTGCTCTACTTTTGCTTGCCATATTGTTGATTTTGGATTTTAGATTTTGAATTTCGGATTATTCTTCAGATGGCGCGTCTTTATATTCGACTCAACCAATCCAAAACCTAAAATCCAAAATCCAAAATTAAAATTATTTTCCTGTTTTACCCGGTTTCAGACGATATAATTTATCAGCGTAACGAACGCCTTTGCCTTTGTAAGCATCGGGTTTACGCAGGCGATTAAGTTCGGCGGCAACCTGACCGAGCTTCTGGCGGTCAATTCCCGTTAAGGTAATCGTCGTTTGATATTGGTTGACCGTTGCTTTGGTATTTACTCTTTCGGTTTTTGCTTCAATGCCGTCCGGCAGCGGATACTCAATCGGATGTGAATACCCAAGCGAGAAAAGAATTTTTTTGCCCTGCACGTCGGCTTTATAACCGACGCCGACGACATCCATATCTTTTTTGAATCCTTCGGTAACTCCGACCACTGCGTTATTTGCTAAAGCGCGCGCCAAGCCGTGAAAAGCCGCTTGATCGTCGTTTTCTCTGACCGCCGTTAAAGTGCCGTCTTCCTGCGTAAATTTAATTCCGTTCGGGATCGGCGTTTTCAGAGTTCCTTTCGGACCTTTTACTTCCAACTCTTTGTCACCGATTGTGACCGTCACTCCCGACGGAATCGTAATCGGCTTTTTTCCTACTCGCGACATATATTTTTTTCGGATTGGCTGACAAAGCTAAATACAATGCTTCGCCCTTCATCCTTAATCCTTTTTGATTAGTAAACCTGTGCCAAAATCTCTCCGCCGGTGTTTTCCCGACGAGCGCGTTTTCCGCTCATCAAGCCTTTGGAAGTAGAAATAATATTCACACCATATCCACCGAGAACTTTTGGAATTCCGCTTGCCGCAACATATACTCTTCTGCCCGGACGAGAAACTCTCGATAAATGGCTGATTGAAGAAGTGCCTTTCGCGTCGTACCGCAAAAAGATGCGAATCACATATTTTACGTCTTCGCCTTTCGTAACGAAATTATTAATGTAACCTTCTTCTTTCAGGATGCGTGCAAGTTCCAGTTTCAATTTGGAACCGGGAATATCTACGCGCGTATGATTCGCGGCAATCGCATTGCGAATTCGCGTCAGCATATCGGCTATTGGATCTGTCATTTTTTATAAACTCCGTTAAAATTTTACGGCGGTTCGTTATCTTCCGCCTACCGTAATTCGATATAATTTACCAGCTCGATTTCGTGATGCCGGGAATTTGCCCCTGTAACGATAATCCGCGAAATGAAACGCGCGACATACCGAATTTTCTCAGAAATCCACGCGGACGACCAGTTTGCGAACAGCGGTTGCGCACTCGCACCGGACTGGCATCGCGCGGCAGCTTCTGAAGTCGCATCACGGCTTCGTCCACCTGTTCGGGCGAAGAAACCGGATTATTAATAATCTTTTTCAATTCTGCGCGGCGCTCTGCAAATTGCGTCACCATTTTCTTGCGTTTTTCGTTTTTTACAACTTTGCTAATCTTTGCCATATAAATTTGAGATTCAAAATTTGAAATTCAAGGTTTGATTCGCTTTATTCTAGAATCGTAAACCCTGAAAACTGAAGAACTATTGTCTGAACGGCATTCCGAGCGCTTTCAGCAGTGACCGCGCCTGCTCGTCATTTCTCGCTGTCGTTACAATGGAAATATTCATTCCGCGCGTTTTATCAACTTTGTTAAAATCAATTTCCGGGAAAATCAGTTGTTCGCGAATACCAAGCGTATAATTGCCGCGACCGTCAAAAGCCTTCGGCGAAATTCCGCGAAAATCGCGAACGCGCGGCAGAGCGACGGAAATCAAGCGGTCAAGAAATTCATACATTCGATCACCGCGCAGCGTTACCATCGCGCCGATGTTCATTCCCTGACGAAGCTTAAAGGCAGCGATTGATTTCTTCGCTTTTGTGACGACCGGTTTCTGTCCGCTGACAACTCTCAATTCGTCAACTGCCGTATCGAGAATTTTAGCGTTGCTGATTGCTTCGCCCATTCCCATATTGATAACGACTTTCTCGATTTTCGGAATCGCCATCACGTTTTCGATGCCGAATTCTTTCGCGATTGCCGGAGCAATTTCGTTTCTGTATTTATCTTTTAATCTAGCCATTTTATTATTTTTTGCTTGGGACTCGCTCTCGAAATTTTCTTTTGCAAAAAACGCAAATTCAAAATCTCTACGTTTCCAAGCCGTTTAACCAATTATTAATCTTCGGTTTCAGTATTATTTTCCGTCCGTCTCGTTCTATCCGGCTCGGGAATGAGCTTTCCGCTTTTCGCAATGCGAACTTTTTTGCCGTCGCGCGTTTCATATTTGATGCGCGTCGGTTTTCCGGTTTCCGGATCAACCACAGCAACATTGGAAACATCAACCCAAGCTTCTTTCTCAATAATTCCGCCTTCTTTATTTAATTGCGGAACCGCTTTTTGGTGTTTCTTGACGATCATCGCGCCTTCGACTTTTACTTTTCCGTTGCGCGCATCAACAGCGATTACTTTACCGCGAACCGGTTGCCGATTGCCGTTGCTGTCAAAGCGGGCGTATTCCTTGCCCGCGATAAAAACAACTTGGTCGCCGCGTTTGATTTTGCTTTTTACTGTTCCTGTTTTTACCTGTTTCATGATCTTAAATCACCTCCGGCGCGAGGCTGACGATTTTCATAAAGTTTTTTTCGCGCAGTTCGCGCGCGACCGGACCGAAAACGCGTGTTCCAATCGGCGAACCGTCATCTTTAATTAACACGGCGGCGTTTTCGTCAAAACGAATATAGCTTCCGTCTTTGCGGCGCACCTCTTTACGAGTGCGCACGATTACCGCGTTGTAAACTTTACCTTTTTTCACTGTTCCGTCCGGCGCTGCTTCCTTAACGGTAACTTTAATTTTGTCGCCGAGACGCGCGATCTTCGGTGTTGAACCGCCAATCGGCATAATCATCACTACGCGCTTTGCACCTGAATTATCAGCGACCGCTAACGAGGTCTGCATCTGAATCATAACTTTTACTCCGTAAATCGTTAATCGTTAATCGCAAATCGTTTGTTTAATTTCTTTTCACGACTCACAATTTACTACAAATTAAATTTCTGCTTTTTGAATAATTTCAACTACGCGCCAACGTTTGCGAGCTGAAAGCGGTCTTGTTTCAACAATCCGCACTTTGTCGCCGATTTTCGCGCCCAATTCATCGTGCGCCATAAACTTTTTGCGGCGGCGAATATATTTTCTGTAAATCGGATGTTTAATTAAACGATCAACGCGAACGACGACTGTTTTCGTCATTTTGTCAGAAGCAACCACGCCGACTCTCTCCGCTCTTTTGCCGTTTTTGATAACGCTTTCTTCACCGCCGGAATCGCCCGTCACCGTTGAAACCAAAGTTTCAACTCCGCCGACTACTGTTTCCGCCACGCTGCTCACTGCCGACGAAACCGTTTCAAGAACGCTGCTCACAATAGAATTCTCGCTGGAGCCTTCATTAGCATTGGCGTCAGATGTGTTTTTTGACTCTACCTGATTATCGTCAGCTTTGGATTCAGCAGCGTTTGTTTCGGTTGCTTCCGTTTCGTTTGTCTCAACGCCTGTTTCTTCCACTTCTTCTTTTTTGTTATTTGGCATTTTTCTATCTCAACCTATCGGAATTTAAGCTTGATTTGCAGCTTCTTCCCTTTCGCGAATTAACGTGTAAACGCGCGCTAATGTTTTTTTCTCGCGTCTGATGTCGCTGACCGTTTCACCAACGCCCAAAGTTTTTCTAAACTTCAGACGGAAAAGCGATTCTTTAAGCGCATCTGCCTGCTCGCGCAATTCGTCAATTTCCATTTCGCGAAGTTGTTCCATTTGCTCTTTCTTTTTCATAACTTAAACAATGCCTCCTTCGAGATCGGCGCGCGTGACAAATTTCGTTTTGATCGGCAGTTTCTGAGCGGCGAGACGCATCGCTTCGCGAGCCAGTTCTTCCGGAACTCCTTGAATTTCATACAAAATTCTGCCCGGTTTGATCACGGCAACCCAGTGATCGGGTGCTCCTTTACCGCTTCCCATACGCGTTTCAGCCGGTTTTCTCGTAATCGGTTTGTCCGGAAACATACGAATCCAAACTTTTCCGCCACGTTTGATGTGACGCGTCATTGCGATACGAGCCGCTTCAATCTGCCGGTCGGTAATCCAGGCGGCTTCCAATGTTTTCAGTCCAAAATCACCGAAATTTAATTTGTCGCCGCGCGAAGCCTGTCCGCGCATACGACCTTTCATTACTCTTCGGTGCTTGACCTTTTTCGGCATTAACATAATGAGTTACCTCTGTCTGCAATTCAGTATTGAAAATTTAAGATTCAGGATTTTATTTATTGAATCCCGAACTTCAAATTTTTTGATCTTAATATTTATCTATCGTTTCTGTTATTATCGCGGCGGCGCGGTCTTCGGTCGCCCCGTCCGCTGTTTTGTACTTTTACTTCTTTCATCGGATCGGTCGTTGTACCGCGCGCAATCGAAGCGTTCGGATCGAGAATTTCTCCACGATAAATCCAGACTTTAACTCCGATAATTCCGAAAGTCGTCAAGGCTTCGGCAAACCCGAAATCAATATCGGCGCGCAATGTATGCAGCGGCAGTCTGCCTTCGAGCGACCATTCGGTTCTGGCGATTTCAGCGCCGTTCAAGCGACCGGCAATCATTACCTTAATTCCTTCAGCCCCGAAACGCTGCGATTCTTCCATCGTCTTTTTCATCGCGCGGCGAAAAGCGATACGTTTTTCCAGCTGCTGCGCGATTTTTTCCGCCTGGAGCTGTGCGTTCAGTTCCGGGTGACGAACTTCCTGAATCGAAATCAAAACTTCACGCCCGGTTTTTCTTGACAGATCCTCGCGCAGTTTTTCAATTTCCGAACCTTTCCGACCGATGATAATTCCCGGACGTGAAGTGTAAATGATAATTTTCAAACGGGTCGCAGCGCGTTCAACGTCAATGTGCGAAACGCCGGCTCCGGCAAAACGCTTTTTCAAATCGCGCTTCAGTTTTAAATCTTCCGCTAAAAACTCGGCAAATTCCTGTTTGGCGAACCAGTGCGAGTGCCAATCTTTGTTATATCCGACTCTGAATCCGTATGGATGAACTTTTTGTCCCATAATAGTTTTTACTGTCTTTCAAGCTGCTCGTTGCGATCAAGTTGCGCATTGTCAGCCGGTTTCGTTTCGTTTTGTTCCTCATCACGCTGCGACTGAACATTCTTGACGTCCGATGCATCAGCCTCAGTTTTCGCGGTCAAGTCTTCTGCCGTCTGCTTTGAAGCCGTCGTCACTTTGTCCGAAACGTTTTCTTCGATATTCGGATTCACAGCTTTCGTTTCCACTTCGTCAATTTTCGGTTCAGCCGTATTTCCGGTTTTCGATGATGGTTTCGCGTTACGCCCTTCCGTGATCGCCGTCAGCTTTTTGCCCATTATTCTCTTGTCGCCTTCGGGTGCGCCTTTTTTGTTCTTGTCTATCTGGGCGTCATTCGTCAGATGAATCGTAATATGGCAATAATGTCTTTGTTCACGGTAGGCGCGACCCTGTGGAGCCGGACGCATGCGGCGCCGATTTTTGGTCGGTCCCATATCTACAAAACACGTTTTTACCCACAAATCATCAGGATCAATGGCAATATTTTGCTGTTCCGCCAGATAAGTTGCATTAGCGATTGCTGAACGCAGTGTTTTGGCAATCGGGTCAGCCGCTCTCTTGTCGGTGAATTTCAAGATTGCCAGCGCCTGCGAAACATTTCGCCCGCGAATCAAGTCAATCACCAGCCGCGCTTTTCGCGGAGAGCCTTTCAAATATTTTGTTTTTGCTATCGCTTCCATAATCTTCTCAATGTTTAATGGGTAATCATTACCGGTCAACTGCTTTGTTCAGCATTTGCCCTTTGTCATCCGCATCAAACTATTTTCTCTTTGCCATTTTCTCCGCTTTCGTTCCCGGATGTCCTTTGAAGGTGCGTGTCGGTGAAAACTCACCCAGCTTGTGTCCGACCATATTTTCGGTTACATAAACAGGAATATGTCGTTTGCCGTTATGAACGCCGAAAGTTAAACCTACCATTTCCGGTGAAATTGTTGAGCGACGCGACCAGGTTTTAATCGCAACCGGTTTTTTACCACCGTCGGCAATTCGCTTCAGCGCTTTCATTACGCTTAAATCAATAAAAGGTCCTTTTTTAACTGAACGTGGCATATCTTTATATTGGATTTTGGATTTCAGACTCTTGATTTGTAAACCATCAAAACCTCAAACCTAAAACCTATTTTCTCCTTCTATCTCGCACAATCATGTTCTGAGTGCGTTTATTGCGTCGCGTCTTATAGCCGCGTGTTGGTTGTCCCCACGGCGTTACCGGATGGCGACCGCCGGACGTTTTACCTTCACCACCACCGTGCGGGTG
>SXVE01000121.1 GCA_005790265.1 Acidobacteriota bacterium
AAACCGGAAATTTCCAAATCCGTCAAAGCCGAACCGCTGCCCGCGCTCAAAGATAATCAATTTTCCGTCGCCGGTCTCAACGTCGAAAATTTTTTTGACGACGAAGACGACCCGGCGATGAAAGAAGATATCGTGACGGCGGAAGCGTTTGAAAAACGTTTGAAAAAGATTTCGCTCGCCATTCGCGAATATATGCAGACGCCGGATGTCGTCGGCATCATCGAAGCGGAAAATCTCGCCGTTTTGCAAAAACTCGCCGACCGCATCAACCGAGACGCGCAGACTTCCGGCAAACCGAACCCGAAATACGAAGCGTTTCTCGCCGACGGCAATGATCCGCGCGGCATTGATTCGGGTTTTCTGGTAAAAACCGCGCGCGTCAAAGTTTTGGAAACGAAACAATACGGCAAAGACGATAAATTCATTAATCCCGTGTCGAAAAAAGAAGTTTTGCTCAATGACCGTCCGCCGTTTCTCTTGAAAGCCGCGATTACGGACGCGAAAACTGTTCAGCCGTTTGAATTTACGGTCGTCGTCAATCACTTAAAATCGTTTAACGGTTACAACGACGAAAAAGACGCGCCGTTCGTGCGAATGAAAAAGAAACTGCAAGCCGAATTTTTGGCAAAACTCGTGCAGGAAAGAATGAAAGCCGACCCAAACGAACGCATCGCGCTCGTCGGCGATTTTAATGCTTTTCAATTTAACGACGGAATTGTTGATATGATCGGCACGATCAAAGGCAAACCGGCGGCGAAAGAAGAAGTGATGAACGCGTCGGCTGATTTGCTCGACGGCGAATTGATTGATCTCGTTGATTTAATCAAACCGGAGCAGAAATATTCATACAGCTTCGACGGCAACGCGCAGGTTCTCGATCACATTATCGTCAATGAAGCGTTGAGAAAACACATTAACAGTTTCGGTTATGCGCGCATCAATGCGGATTTTCCCGAAATTTACCGCAACGATGCCGCGCGTGTCGAACGCTTTTCCGACCACGACGCGGCGGTCGCCTATTTTACATTCGACGCGCCGCCTGCCAAAAAGTAAGCGCCAACGATGAATAAAAGAACGAAGAAATGAGACGCGGATTGAGCGGAGATAAAGCGGATGTACACGGGTCTGAAAATAGAAAACAAAAATACCTTTTATTTGATTTTACCCGCGTCAATCCGTTTCATCCGCTCAATCCGCGTCCCGTTTCTTTTTCTTTCAAACTAAATCTTCTCCAAAATAACCTGCGCGACCGCGTGATCGGTCGTATGCGACAGCGAAAGATGAATGCGGTTCGCGCCGGTCGCCGCTAAAATTGTGCGCGCTTCGCCGAAAATTGCGAGCGTCGGCACGCCCTGCGCGTTGTTGGTGATTTCCATATCGTGCCACGTTATTTTGCCGCGCCAGCCGGTTTTCAGCGCTTTTAAAAACGCTTCTTTTGCCGCAAAACGCGCCGCGTAACTCTGCGCCGCCGCCGCGCCTTTTGCCGCGCAATACTCGCGCTCGGTCGCGGTGAACACGCGCTCGACGAAACGCGCGGTTCTTTCCACAGTTTCGCGGATGCGGTAAACTTCAACAATATCTATGCCGATGGAAATGATCATAAATTCAGGAACGAGAGACGAAGGACAGGAGAACGGAGAAGAAAATCTTCCGATTTCCCGCGCTTCGTCCGAAGATCAGATTTTAGCAGAAAGCGGATTTTTCTGGCGCGAATCGGGCGCGGTAAAGGCGCTCGTTTGCCGCGCATTAGAGGAAAAAGGTTTCGCCAACGGTTTTTCGACGCGTGTCGGCGGCGTTTCGCCGTTTCCCGCCGGCGATTTGAATCTCGCCGGATTCGGCGAAGACACGGACGCGAATATTCAGGAAAATCGCCGCCGCTTTATGCGCCTTTTTGCCGAAGATTTCCGCTTGACGACTGTTTGGCAAGTTCACGGCTATGCGGTAAAAATCGTCGCCAGTGAAGACGACATCGTAAACACCGAAGATAAATTCGATGCGGTCGCATCCGATTTGCCGAATCTGCTCGTCGGCGTGAAAACCGCTGACTGCGTTCCTGTTTTAATCGGCGACGCAAAAACGGGCGCATTCGCCGCCGTTCACGCCGGTTGGCGCGGAACGGTCGAATCAATCGTCGTTAAAACGATTGAAAAAATGCGCGCGCATTACGACACGAACGCGGAAAACTTGATTTGCGCCATCGGTCCGGCGGCGACTTGTCAGAATTATGAAGTCGGGCGCGACGTGATTGACGCTTTTGCGGAAAAGTTTTCCACAGGTGGAAAACTTTTTACGGCGACCCGTGAAAACCACGCGCTGATTGATTTGCACCGCGCCAACAAAGAACAATTATTAAGCGCGGGCGTTCTCGAAGAAAACATTTTCACCGCGCCTTTCTGCACGATGGAACGAACGGATCTGTTTTTTTCTTACCGCAAAGAAAAGAATTTGCACGGAAAAACGGGACGTCTCTTGTCAGTCATCGGACGAGTCTAAAGACAGGCGATAAAAATGATTGCCATCGAAATATTTTGCCGCAAAAAGTAATTGACTGAGCCGACGGGCTTTCATATTACCTTTTTCACTGCGCGCCCGTCGCTTTCTCTTACCGCACGCGCGCCGTCAAAGTAACTTCTTTATTTTTCGGCGGATAGCAAACTTCGTCCGTACAGGCTTGATAACGAACGACGGCGCGGACGCGAATCGTGTTGCCTTTGAAGTTTGCCGGAACGGTCAGGTTAAAATTAAAAGCCGTGCGTCCTTCGTAGACGTTGATCGTATCTTCGGAAAACTGAAAGCGCCTGTTTTTGCCGCGCGGGTAACTGACCGCTCCGGCTTTGGCACCCGCCGCCGTGATGCGCACGCTGGTCGGGATGGCGAATTCGCTGTTCGGACGATTTGAATTGACGTGCAGACCGCCCGGAATATCGAGCACGATGGTGCCGCGCGCGGCGACGCCGCGACTAACCGTTCCGTTGCCGATGGAACCGCTCACCGTCTGCGCTTGCAGACCGCTTGCCGCACATAAAAAGATAAAAGCGTAAATTGCGCTGAAGATAAGTTTTTTCATAGATTTTCGTCAATAACAGTTGATTTCGATTGAATCGGGATTTTCTCAGGTTGTGCCGCGCCGAATGCGCTTCGTTTTGTTTACTGCCGAATTTGCGCGATTACTTGATCGTCAAACTGCGCAGAATCTCGTCAACGGCGGCGGCGTAATCGTCCGCGTATTCGCCGACGACCACAATGCGCAAAACGTAAACTTTGCGGCGGCGGCGGCTTTCGATGATTTTGTAGGTGTTTTCGACCGCGACGCCGTTCGCGACGCTTTCGGTTTTCTGATAACACATTCGACCGCTTTCGAGATCGCCCGTTTCTTCGGCGACGAGCGTTTCGCCGTTTGCCGCGTAACTTTGGCGCAGCCGCTCAAAATCGCCGTCGCTTACGGCGCGCACGACGATTGATGCCCGCCGCAGTTTTTCCGCCGCATCCGTGCCAACATCTTTCGTGTGCGCGATGAACGGTTTGCTCGCGTCGTCGCTGACCGGATTGATAAAGTTTTCCGGTTTGACGATGTAAAATTCATCGGTTTCGATTTCCTCGCGCTCAAACGCCTGCGCCGCGCTCTTTTTAATTCTCGTCGAAGCGTATGCCATCAGTGCCACGAAGATACCGCCGATTATCAGTATTTCCATAAATTTTTCATCTCGTAATCTGCACGGGCGCCGCCGCATCCTTCGCGGCGAGTTGTCCGCACGCGGCGTAAATGTCTCGTCCGCGCGGGCGGCGTACAAACGCCGAAACGCCTTTCGATGCGAGAATATCCTGAAATCTTTCCACCTGTTCGGCGGTCGAAGGTTTATATTCGAGCGGTTCGGCAGAGTTATGCGGAATCAGATTAATCTTTACCTTTTCCAATCCGTGACGATTAAGGAGATTTGCCAGCTTGCGCGCGTGTTCGTCCGTATCATTGACGCCGCCGAGCAAAACGTATTCAAACGTAAAACGCTCGCCGCGCCGCAGAGAACTTTGAAACTCCTTCGCGGCGGCGAAAAGCTCTTCGATATTCCATTTCCGGTTGATCGGCATCAGCTTGTCGCGCAGTTCGTCATTCGGAGCCGACAGCGAAATCGCTAAATGCGGGCGTTTTTCCAGCCGAGTAAACTCGCGAATTTTCGGCACGATGCCCGCCGTCGAAACGGTGACGCGGTTCGGCACGATGTGCAGCCCGTTTTCATTCGCCATCAGATCTAACGCTTTGATTAAATTTTCGAAATTGAGAAACGGTTCGCCCGCGCCCATCGCGACGAGATTCGTGCCGTGCGGAGTTTCCGCGCCCGCGCCGTAAACGTCGTTGAGCACCGTGATAATTTGTTCGACGATTTCGCCGGTCGTCAAATTTCGCAATAAACCGAGTTTCGCCGTCAAACAAAAATCGCATTTAAGCGGACAGCCGGACTGCGACGAAAAACAAATCGTGTCGCGATTTTCCGTCGGGATAAAAACCGCTTCGACCGGATAGCCGTCGTGCGTCTTCATCAAAAACCGACGCGTTCCGTCTTCGGAAACGTAACGCTTTTCGACGCGCAGACTCGTCGCCGTCGCCGTTTCATTCAGTTTCGCGCGAAAACGTTTCGGCAAATCGGTCATCTCGTCGAATGAAAGCTGCCGCCGACCGTGCAGATTCTTAAAAATCTGCCGCGCACGAAACAACGGCTCGCCCGCAT
Source organism: Acidobacteriota bacterium (assembly GCA_005790265.1). Classification (GTDB taxonomy): domain Bacteria; phylum Acidobacteriota; class Blastocatellia; order Pyrinomonadales; family Pyrinomonadaceae; genus SXVE01. The sequence continues at coordinate 4,725 of SXVE01000121.1, forward strand.
TTTCGACGAATTCGGCGAGCTCCCGCTCGTTTAAGTTGGTCAGATGAATCTTACCCATCGCATTTATTGTAGCTCAAGCGAAAGCATTGCGAAAATGTCGAAAAATCTGCGATTCGCGCTTTTTCAACTCACTCGTGCGCCGCAAGTCAGCGCGCTTCCCATTAAATTTTTAAACTTTCACTAAAAGTTCTGCGTAACTTTCCCTCAACGTGTAACCAGCTTCAAGTCAAAGCACGCGGACTATTTAATCGAAACTTGCTTTCGCGTTCCGAATTGAATGGCAGATGCAACTCGTTCGGCGCTGTGCTACACTGCCCGAAGACTTGTCATTTTTCTTTTCAGCTATGAAAAACAAAGTTCTCATCGGCGGTTTAATCGCATTGGCAATCCTCGTTTTGATTGTCATTTTCTGCTTTTGGGTTGGCAAAAAAGGTTTGGACAATCTGCGCGATACCGCGAACACGGCGGAGACGACCAGATCGAATCCGCAGTCGCCGACCGCGCCGACGCTGCCGAGCATTCCCGCTTCGCCCGCCGAAGCCGAGCGCGTTTTTCTCGCTTTAGGCAATCCGTCAAATGCCGGAACCGCCGACCCGAACAATTTTCTGCTCGTCAACAATTACTTTGCCATTTCGTACAATCGCGGACGCGGCGCGCCGAATTGGGTCGCGTGGCGCATTTCGCGCGGCGAGCTTGGCGATTTTCCGCGTCCCGAACCAGATCCGTTTCGACCGGACGCGCGCTTGCCGAAAAGCTGGAAGCCGGTCGTGCCGTCCGATTATTCGGGCAGCGGTTATGATCGCGGACATCTTGCGCCGAGCGCCGACCGCAGCGCATCAATCGAAGGAATGAGCGAGACTTTTCTGATGTCGAATATGGTGCCGCAAACCGGCGACCTCAATCGCGGACCGTGGGCGAAACTTGAAGGATATTTGCGCACGCTCGTCACGCGCGGCAGCGATGTTTACATCATCGCGGGCGCTTACGGCGAAAAAGGTTTGTTGAAAAACAAAGTCTCTGTGCCGACGAACACGTGGAAAGTCGCTGTCGCCGTGCCCGCCGGAACCGCGCCGTCGGCAATCAACGAATCGGCGCGCGTCATCGCCGTTGATATGCCGAATGTTAAAGGCATTTTGCGCGCTGACTGGCAGGTTTATCGAACGACGGCGCGCGACATCGAACAGAAAACCGGGTATAACCTGTTCTCGAATTTACCGGCGAACGTGCAGAACGCGCTCGAAACGAAAACGGACAATCAACTCTAAAAACTGAGGTGCGATATACAAAATGATGCAGAACAATCTTCCCATTTCCAACAACGAAACCGGACGGAAAACGTTTTTCTGGTATCGCGTTTATTGCGCGGTGCTCGTCGCGATTTATCTTTTGGTCACCGTTGCCGGCATTGCGCTCGCGATTATGAAACCGGCGACCGGCGAATATTCGGTTGAACAAACGACGATGATGGGCGTTATTTACGCAGTGCTGGGCGCGATTTTTTTTATCATTTTTGCCGTCGCGCTGTTTCTGCCGCCGAAACCTTACAACTGGATTATCGGCATTGTGATGATCGCGCTCGGAATGACGAGCTGTTGTTTTCTGCCGTTCTGCATTCCGCTCTTGATTTTCTGGCTCAAACCGGAAACAAAAGCGTTTTTCGGGCGTAACAACTGATTATGCGAAAAACGTTTCTGTTCCTGATTCTAACGTTCGGTTTATTTCTGATGCACACAACAGCGCAAACCAATGCTTTGAAAGAAGCGAATCCGGCGGATGTCGGTTCGATGGACGCGATTATCAAAGCCGTTTACGACGTTATCAGCGGCGACGCCGGACAAAAGCGCGATTGGGACAGATTTCGCACATTGTTTCACCCGGATGCGCGAATGATTCCGTCGGGCAAAAATGCGCAGACCAATTTGGTTAGTGCGCGCGCATTCTCGCCCGAAGATTACATCAAACGCGTCGAACCGGTGTTTGCCAAAGAAGGCTTTTACGAACGCGAAGTCGCGCGGCGCACCGAAGTTTTCAACAACATCGCGCACGTTTTTTCAACCTACGAAGCCGTCCATTCGAAAACTGACAAGAAGCCTTTTTTGCGCGGCATCAACAGCATTCAACTCCTAAACGACGGCAAACGCTGGTGGGTTTTGAATATTTTCTGGCAAGCCGAAACGCCGGAGAATCCGCTGCCGCCAAAATACTTGAAAAGCGTTAAAAATTAGAGCGCCTGACGCGACCGCCGAAATGCGGCAGCCGTGCGCAATTCTATTGTTTGATTTATGGTTCCAACCGAATGGCAGAACACGTTTTAGAACGCACGCAAATCATCAAACGTCCGCGCGCCGAAGTGTTTGAATTTTTCGCCGATGCGGGAAATCTCGAACGCATCACGCCGCCCGAACTCAACTTCGAGATCATTTCCCCGCAGCCGATTGACATCAAAAAAGGCGCGCTCATTGATTACCGCTTGAAACTGCGCGGCATTCCGATCACGTGGAAAACCGAGATTACGCAATGGAATCCGCCGCACGATTTCGTTGATACCGCTTTGCAAAGCCCGTATAAACAATGGATTCATCTGCACACGTTTGAAGAAAACGGCAGCGGCGAAACGATTATGCGCGACCGCGTGCGCTATCGTCTGCCGCTCGAACCGCTCGGCGATCTGGCGCATTGGTACGTGAAACGAGAACTCCGATATATCTTCGATTACCGCCGTAAAATAATCGAAGAAATCTACGTTTAAGATAACCGCGTAATCGTCAAAAAAGGGAAAAGATGATCGTTCGCAGATCGTCTCTTCCCTTTTTCTTCGGCAACTATTGAGCGTCGAGCTTGCCGCCAACGCGAAAGGCTTAATTAACCTTCGCCTTTCTTACTCTTTCTTTTCGTGCCTTCGCTCGGCTTTTCGGCTGGCGGATTCACTTCCGGCTTTTTCACCGGCGGCGGAGTGCTGATCGGTTTAACGACCGGCGGATCATTAGCCGGCACCGATACTTTCGGCGTTTCCGTTAATGTCGTCGCCGGCGTTGTCGAATCGGTCGGCACAGGCGAACTCGGCGTTGTTGATTCGCCGCTCGCATCGTCAACGCGCCTCGATCTGGTAATTCTAATGCCGGTCGTCGCCGCGATTTTGTTGCCTTCCTGTTCAGCTTTTTCAAGTTTTTCCTGTTCTTCGCGTTTGCGCTGTTCGACGAGCGATTTAATCTCGCTCGGCATCGCCGGAGCTTCGGCGAACTTTTCCTTCGGCTTGCCCTTCATAAATTCGTTCATAAAGGCATTAAAATAAGGCAGCGCGCCGCGTCCGCCGGTCATTCCCGCGCCTAAAGATTCTTTTCTTTCCGGATTTCCCATCCAGACGCCGGTCACATAAGTCGGCGTGTAGCCGATAAACCAAACGTCGGTCTGATCGTTGACCGTGCCGGTTTTTCCGGCGAGCGCGTGTCCCGCCGCCTGCGCGTTCGGTGCCGTTCCGCCCGCGCTCGTCACCGCGCGCATCATATCAACCATCGTCAAAGCAACGTATTCGCTCGTTACTTTGGAAGTCGTCAATTTCGTTTCTTCCAAAAGCGTTCCGTCGCGGCTGATCACTTTGCGAATCAGATGCGGCGTAGCGCGAACGCCTTTGTTCGGAAACACCGAATAAGCGGAAACCATCTCGATCAGCGACGCTTCGGACGCGCCGAGAGCCGACGGCAAGCTCGGCGACATCGGATTGGTAATGCCGAAACGCCGCACCATCTGCGCGCCGGTTTGCACGCCGACCTGATCGAGCAGATGAACCGCCGCCAGATTAAGCGATTTGGCGAGCGCCGTTTTCATCGGCACGTTGCCGTGACTTAAAGAGCCGTCGTAATTGTGCGGCATCCAGCCGCCGCGTTTAATCGGCGCGCCGCTCACCTGCATTTCCGGCGTGATTCCCCATTCGACCGCCGCCGTGTAAATAAACGGTTTGTAGCACGAACCAGTTTGACGCAGCCCTTGCGTCGCGTTGTTAAATTTGCTCGTGTGATAATCGTAACCGCCGACCATCGCCGCGATTTCGCCGGTTTTAGCGTTCAGCGAAACAATCGAAGCCTGCACTTCCGGCACTTGCGAAAGTTGAACGGTCAGCGTTTGATTGGCTTCATCAACTTCTTTGACTTCAAATTCCGGCAAAAGTCCGGGCTTTAATTCGGCGCTCGGTTTCTTGCCGCTTCTGCCCATATTTTTCGCCGTTACAACGGCTTTATATTTGCCGAAACGCACTTCGGCTTCGTCACTCGAAGCGTTAACTTTTGTTACTAAACCCTTGATAAATTCGCCTTTTTCGTATTGATCTCCGTACCAATCGGCGTGTTTAAACGATTCGAGCTTACGCGCGATTTCTTTGGGGTCGGTCAGCGGTTCATTGTTTTCGCCGACGAGAATGTCTCTATACTCCGAACGCCAGCTGCGATTTCGGTCGTACGTGCGCAAACCTTCGCGAATCGCTTTCGTTGCCGCCTGCTGCGCTTCGACGTTGATGCTCGTGTAAACTTTCAAACCGCCCTGCGCGACGCGCGTCGTGTATTTTTCTTCCAAATATTTGCGCACTTCTTCAACCGGGTAATCCCACGCAGTTGATTTTGGCAGCGATTGGTAATAAGCCGTGTCGGCGAGTTTGATCGGTTTTGCTTTCGCTGCGCTGATTGCCGCCGCCGAATAAGTTTCCGGGTAATATTTGCCCATTTGATCGAGCACAATATCGCGGCGCGTTTTCGCTTTTTCCATGTTGCGCGTCGGCGAATACTCGGGCGATTTCGGAACCGCCGCGAGCAATGCGGCTTCTTCCAAGCTCAAATCTTTTAACGATTTGCCGAAATACGTGCGCGAACCGGCTTCAAATCCGTAAGCTCCGGCGCCGAGGAAAACGTAATTCATATACATTTCCAAAATCTGGCGCTTCGTGTAAAGTCTTTCGATTTGCAGCGCGACCATCCATTCGGTTACTTTGCGCGTTAAAGTTTGGTCGCGATAAAGAAAAAGGTTTTTGGCAAGCTGCTGCGTAATCGTCGAAGCGCCTTCCATTCTGCCGGTCGAGATATTTTTGACGATAACGCCGCCGATACGATACGGATCAATGCCGATGTGATCGTAAAAACGGTAATCTTCGATCGCCAACAGCGCGTTTTCGACGTTTTTCGGAATGTCCTGTTCCTTGATCGGAATGCGCTTTTCGAGCGCGAACTCCGCCAGAATCGTTTCTCCGTCGTCGGCGTAAATCGTCGTCACTTGCGGCGGACGATAAGTGGCAAGAGCGGAAACTTCGGTGGTGTAACGCGAATTATTCAGATAATAAGAAGCCAAAACGCCTGTTAAACCGCCAGCCGAAAGCGCCAGAATCAGCGCGACCGGAAGCCAGACGAATTTCCACGCGCTCCGCCGTTTCGGTTCGATGGATTCGACCTCTCTCGTATTGATTTTTCTCATTTCTCGTGCCATAAAAACCTCTCTGGAAGTTTGAAATTTCGTGATTCTTAAAATTCAAAAGTTACAATTCCAGAATCTGTTTCTTAATTAAAACTTTGAATCTTCAATGTTGAATCTTGAATCTTTAATTAACAAATCGTCGCAATTTAATACTAATGACAAAGCCGATGGCGATAAACGTCGCCAAAACGGCTGAAAGTCCGGCGCGCATCAGCGGCAGCGGAACGCCGATCACCGGCAAAAAGCCTAAAACCATTCCGACGTTGATAAATATCTGAAAAGCCAGCTCGCCCGTAATCGCCATAATAACGAGCATTCCCGCGCGGTCATTCGATTGCCGCGCGCCCGCAACGAGCCGCGATAAAAGCAGCGCGTAAGCGAGAAGCAGCGAAACGCAGCCGATAAAACCGGTGTTTTCAGCAGTTACGGCGAAAATAAAATCCGTGTGCGGTTCGGGCAAAAATTTCAAAACGCTCTGCGATGTTTCCGTGTCACCTTTGATGCCGGAAAGTCCGCCTTTGCCCACCGTAATCATTGATTGGACGGTGTGATAACCAAAGCCGCGCGGATCGGCGCTTTCCGGATCAATAATCGCCATGATGCGTTCCTGCTGGTAAACTTTGATCGCGCCGGTATTGACGCCGACAATATACGCGGTCGGAATAAAAATCGCGCCGGCGACGAGTGTCAGCACAACGTAACGAATCTTCACCGCCGAAAGAAAAAAGACGACGGCGAGAATCGGAAAATACGTCATCGCTTGTCCGGCGTCCGGCTCGAGCATAATCAGTCCGACCGGTCCGGCGAGAATCGCCGCGCCGATTAAAATTTCTTTAATGCGCAAAGTTCCGGCGCGCCGCGCGCCGAAATATTTGGCGAGCATCAGCACGGTCGGGATTTTGACGAATTCCGACGGCTGAAATTGTCCGATAATCGGCAGCTTGAGCCACGCCTGCTGACCGTTAACTTTAACGCCGAGCGGTGTCAAAACGAGCAATAGCAAGACCAAACCGCCGACGTAAAAAACCGGCGCGGCGTCAATAATGCGGCGGTAATCGCTAAAGGCGACGACCATAAAAGCGACGAGCGCGATTCCCAGACCGAGAATTTGTTTCGACCAGTAATTCATTTCCGGCTGCGCGTTGAAAATCTGCCAGATGCCGAAACAAACGATGGCGACGGCAAGCAGCGAGGTCAGCCAGTCAAAATCTCTTAAATCGCGTTTTTCGATTATTGCAACCATTTTTTCAGTCTGTTACTTGTTTTACTTCTAAAATTAATCTTCGGCTCCCGCCGCTTTCTGAGTTTTTCCAGCCGTCAGCGAATCAGCGGTAATCAAACCTTTTTTGACCATAAAAGCATCGTAAACGCCTTTTGCCGCCGGAGCTGCGAAACTGCCGCCGAAACCGACGTTTTCCACAAGCGCGATCACGGCGATTTCCGGTTTGTATGACGGCGCGAAACTGACGAACCACGCGTGGTCCTTGTTTGCGCCAACGTCTTTACCCAAGGATGCGACCTGCGCCGTTCCGGTTTTGCCGGAAATTTCCAGATGCTCGTTTTTCAAACGCGCCGCCGTTCCGCCTGCGTTGACCACGCCCCACATTCCGTCGAGCATTAATTTGTGCTGTTCTTCGGTCATCGGAATCGGCTTTGGTTCGGGATGCTGAAATCCGAAGCCGGCGCGCGCGGGAATATAAGTCGAACTTCCGATTTCGCCGATGGCGCCAATCGGTTTGAATTCTTTCAAAAAATGCGGCGTGTACATATTCTGGACGCTGACTCCGGCAACGGCACGCAGCATCGCAATCGGCGTCGCGACAACCGTATCTTGTCCGATAGAAGCGTAAACCGTGCGAATGTCGCTCCATTTTCCTTCTCTTTTCACGACCGAAGGCATCCACGATTTCGGCGTCTGGCTGACTTTTTCGTTCGGCAAATCAATTCCCGTCTGTTTGTCGTAATCGAACATTTCGATCATTTCGATCAAACCTTCGATTTTCATTTTCAACGCGAGACGATAATAATATCCGTCGCACGATTTCGTGATGGCGTATGACAGCGGCGGCGAACCGTGGCTGCCCATACAGCGCGTAAACTTGCTGCCGATGGTGATTCCGCCGCCGCACGCGACGTTTGAATCTTTGACGGTAATCACGCCCTGCTGCAATGCGCCGACCGATTCGGGAATTTTCCACGTCGAGCCGGGCGGATAACGTCCTTGAATTGCGCGATTGTAGAGCGGACGCGATTCATCCTGCCAATATGCGGCAATTTGGCGACGACCTTCGGGCGTCGAACTGCCCTGCACGAAAATATTCGGATCGAACGACGGCAGCGACGCCATCGCGAGCAATTCGCCGTTGTTCGGATCCATTGCGATCACGGTTCCGCGCTTGGTCGGCGTTGCGGCAAGCTGCTGTTCGGCGGCGAGCTGATAATCGAAATCAATCGTCGTGATTAAATCCTGTCCGGCTTGCGGCTGCACCGTTTCGATTTCGCTCTGCACGCGCCCGCGGCTGTCAACGATCACTTTTCGATAACCCGGTTTGCCGCGCAGAAATTCATCGTACGATTGTTCCAATCCGCCTTTGCCGACGATGTCGCCGGGACGCAATCCCTTCGCCTGCACTTCCGGTTTCTCCAGTTGTTTCGGACTGATTTCGCCGACGTAGCCGAGGACGTGCGCCAGAACCGTGCCGTGCGGATAAAATCGCTGCGGCTGAATTTCGACGCGCAGTTCCGGATATTCCTGCGAATGCGATTCGACCCACACGATATCCTGCATCGTCGCGTTTTCCTTCAAAACCATCGTTTCAAATTCCGGCTGTTTTTTGATTAAACCGAGCCGCTCGACGACGAATTCCGGTTCGAGCGTGAGTCCGTCGGCGTATTCTTCAATGCGGTCGTTGACGTTGATTTTTTTGATCGGTTCATTGGACAGCGTGACGTTGTAAGTCGGGCGCGAATCAACGAGGATTTTTCCGTTGCGGTCGAAAATAGCGCCGCGCGGAGCGGGAATCGGAATCAGCCGAATGCGCTGGTTTTCCGCGCGCTCGCTGAAATATTCGCCTCTGACAACCTGCAAATAATAAAGCCGCACGCCGAGCAGAGCCAGCAGAATGAAAGCGGCAACTTGAATAGTGCCGATTCGGAAACTTAGATTTTGGGTGTAATCGTTAATTTTCATTGCCGGAGTAAAAAAAAGTGATGCGCGAAAAATAAATCGTAAAACGTCTGCTTTCGCACTTGAAGTTTAAGTTTATTTGCCCAGCCGAATCGGATTACGGCGTCTGGTCTGGCGGCGCTGCGTAAACATTTCCCGTTTTCGGCGCAGCGGCGTTTCGGAAAATTTATCCAACAGCATGTAGATTAAAGTTCCGGTAATCGTGGTTCCGATGACCGTGTATGAAATGATGACCAAAACTTGCGCGGACGGATCTTGTCCCAAAAGTTTGTGCATTCCGTAATAAACCAAATCGTCAAGCAGACAAGCACCAGCTATGACGGGAATGCGCAGCAAAAGGTTGTCCAGGTAGACGCGCCGCGCCAGCTCCGCAACTGCGTATGCTATCAGTGTTTTAGAGAAACCGTTGGCGCCGAGCAAACCGCCGCTCAGCGCATCAACCGCGATGCCGGCAATCGTCCCGAAAATGATAGCTTTGATGGCGTTTCTTTGTAACGCGGCGTAAACGATAATAATAAGAGGAAAATCAACAAACGCCAGCGGTTCAGCGACATTGCGAAGCGTCCACTGCAAAAATACGGCAACAATGAGTGCGACTGTGATTTTAACTTGTTCCATCTACCGAAAATAACTTACTGCTTCTTCTTCTCGTCTTTAACCGCGTTCGGCAATTTCTGATCAAACTCCGGGCGCGGCGGCGGTTCGTAAATCAGCACGCCGACTTCCTGCATCGAATTGAGCTGCGCGCTCGCGCGAATGAAAATCTGATGCGTGACGGTCGCCGATCCGGAACGCACTTCGACGATTTCGCCGACCTTTAATCCTTTCGGATAAATTCCGTCCTGTCCGGTCGTGTAAACCGGCGTTCCGCTCTGCACTTCGATGCTGCCGGGCACGTAACGCATTTCGAGCAATTCTTTTGTTCCGGTTCCGGTCACGACGCCGAGAGCGTTTGACGTGCCGATTTCGCCGATCACGGCGCCCAAACCGGATTTATCTCTGGTAATCAAATCAACTTGTGCCGTCAGCGGGCTGACCGCCGTTACTCGTCCGACCAAACCACCGTCGGTGACGACCGGCATATTGAGTTTAATGCCGTCGAGACTGCCGCGATTGATAATCGAAGAATCAAACCAAATGGACGGATCGCGCCCGATGATTTTTGCCGGAAGAACTTTGAATTGACTTTGTTCCTTGAGATTCAACAGCGATTTCAAGCGCTGATTTTCCGCTGTCAATTCTTCGGTTTGTTTGATTTCCAGTTCGAGTTCTTGAACGCGCTGTTTAAGCAGATCATTTTCCGTCTGCGCGCTGCGCAGGCTGGCGATCGAGCGAAAATAATTGGAAACGACGGAGCTGACAGTAGTAACCGGCGATTGCACGAAATCGGCGGCAACCTGCGTCCAAACGCGGATAATTCGCTGCCCGGAATTGATTTCCTTGGCATCGAACGCCATTAAAATAAAGTTTCCCAAAAGAAGAGCAATCATCAGCCAAGGCGTCAACTGCCAAACTTCTTTTTGACTTCGCTCTGCCATTTTTTTCAATTACGAATTACGAATTTCAAATTACGAATTATGAACGCCAAGAAAATTTTCTTTTAATTCGTAATTCGTAATTGACAATTCGTAACTGATTTAACTTCCTGTCATTAACGAATTATCCCATTTAACGCGTTTCAAAAGTTCGATGTCCGAAAGCATTTTTCCGGTTCCCAAAACCACTGATGAAAGCGGATCGTCGGCGATCACGACGGGCAAACCGGTTTCGATCATCAGGCGTTTGTCGAGATTTTTGAGCAGCGCGCCGCCGCCGGTCAAAACGATGCCGCGCTCGACGATGTCGGCGGAAAGTTCCGGCGGCGTGCGCTCCAAAGCGACGCGTACGGCATTGATAATCGTCGAAATCGCGTCCGACAGCGCTTCGCGCACTTCTTCATCAGTAATGGTAATGGTTTTCGGAATTCCTTCGATCAAGTTGCGCCCGCGCACGTCCATCGAAAGCGGTTCTTCGAGCGGAAACGCCGAACCGAGCGCGATTTTAATCGCTTCCGCCGTGCGTTCGCCGATCAGCAGATTGTATTTGCGCTTGATAAACTGCGTGATCGCTTCGTCCATTTCGTTGCCAGCGACGCGCACGGCGCGCGAATAAACGATGCCGCTTAAGGAAATAACCGCGATGTCGGTCGTGCCGCCGCCGATGTCAACGACCATATTTCCGTGCGGTTCGGTGATCGGCAAGCCCGCGCCGATTGCCGCCGCCATCGCTTCTTCAACTAAATAAACTTCCGACGCTTTGGCGCGATAAGCCGAATCTTCGACGGCGCGACGTTCAACTTGCGTAATTTCCGACGGAATTCCAATCACGACGCGCGGGCGCACCCAACTTTTGCCGTTGTGTGCTTTGCGGATAAAATGCTGGAGCATTTTTTCCGTTACCTCGAAATTCGCAATCACGCCGTCTTTCATCGGACGAATCGCCACGATATTTCCCGGCGTTCTGCCGAGCATTTCTTTCGCGTCGCGTCCGACCGCTTCGACTTGATTGGTAACTTTATTAATTGCGACGATGGAAGGTTCCGAAACGACGATGCCGCGACCTTTGGCGTAAACGAGCGTGTTCGCCGTGCCGAGGTCAATCGCCAAATCGCTCGAAAACAAACTAAATAAAGACTTTAATGCCATTTTATATTAAATTCCGTGTAAATATATTATTAAATTATCGGTGTTTGAAAAGTAGAAAACGCTCTCTAAAAACCGCTAGAGCTTTGTAACAAGAGAAGGATTTCGCCCCAACCATTAAAATATAAGCATACACTGAAATTATTTTCATTTGCTACCTGTGAATGTATTATTTTGCAAGTCTTTTCACAATTTTGAAGCGATAATCTTTGTTTAAATGCGTTCTTATGTGTTAATGAAAAAAATAGCCGTCAAAAAGTTCGAAATTTAATCGCTTAAATTTCGAACTTTTTGACGGCTATTAAATTATTGCTGATATTTATTGCGAGTCAGCAATAAAATCAACGTCTGTTAAAGAATCCAACGGCGTTATAATTTGCACTGAATTTTGAAAAGAGAACCGCTTGGACGAAACATTGATGACGTATGTTTGACCGGACGGCAAATTCAAAAAGCGGTAGTGACCGAATGCCGAAGTCTTGACGTAAAGCGGTTCGGCAAGATCGCCGCCGGAAATTGTGACAACGACGTTGCTGATTCCGCGCCCGTTCGCTGTTCTCACGCGACCGGCAATATCCGCTCCCGCCGCAGTCGGCGCCGCGGCAATTTCGACCGAGCCTTTATCGCAGCCTGTTCCAATCGGGCGAACAACACCGCGCTGGTCAGTTGTGATTGTCGTACCGCAATCGTTGGTTCCGCTGGGAATCGTATTAACCACAGGACTGGTCGAAGACGGCGCCTGCGTTTGTGTCGTGCCGCCGTTATTTGCCAAAGCAGACAGCTGCGGATCAGTCCCGGTGACGTCATTGGCTAAAGCCAAAAATGTCGGTTCCGGTTTTTTGCTCTGGCTGCCGCCCTGTTCAGTCAGAAAAGTTCCGCCCGAGACATTCTCAACATGATTGTAATCCTG